>JAAERO010000136.1 GCA_024230315.1 Hyphomicrobium sp. | reverse complement strand
CGCGGCTCCACAATCGTCACCAGCAATCTGCCGTTCGACGAGTGGACATCCGTGTTTGGATCCGAGAGACTCACCGGCGCGCTCCTCGATCGTCTCACGCACCATGTCCACATCCTTGAGATGAATGGAGACAGTTACCGCATAGCCCAAAGCAAGGACAGGGCACGACGGGCTAAGCCAAAACTGCCGCCGGACCTAACCGCTCAGCAATGACCCGCGAAACGCCATAAGGCCCCCGATATCGGGGGCCTTATCGCTTACATCCCTGCTGCACTTTTGCTCCGGCCAAACGATGTAGATTTACTCCGGCGTTGACATAGCCTCTCTCAACACACCAGTTCAGGAACCTCCTGATGTCCGCGAAGGCGTGATTGGCCCCACTGGGAGCCCCGCGCTTGACGATTGCGTCAAGCACAGAGTTGATCGTGTGCCGTGTTATCTGGTTGATTGGCAGTTTGCGCCAGACCTTGCCGAACTCTTGATGCAAGATTCGTTCGGTCTCCTGCCAGCTTTTGGTTTTACGCTTGGCATAGTTCTCGATGTAGTCGTCAAGCACAGCCGGAACGAGACGTGCCTCGTAGTCGTCACGCGCCCGAATCTTCTCAGTTGCAGGATCGACGCCCTTGGTAACTTGGCCCAGCGCATGCCGAGCCAACTTTCGAGCCTCTGACAAGGAAATATTCGGGTACTGGCCAAAGGTGAGGCGACGTTTGCGCCTACCCACCCGATACAAAAGAACGAACGATTTCGTGCCCCCTGGAGAAACGCGAACCCCCAGCCCTCTGACCTTTTGATCAAATTTTCAAATTGCTGCTTGGGTCGAGGTGCCAAGCTTCGGATTAGTGCATCTGTAAATACAACCACCGACTTAGACATTTGCGTCCTCCCTCGACGGGAGTTCCGCTCGCCACTCGCGACCCTGTCGTTTGCATTCAATCCATTCCAGAACTTCGGTGTAAGACCACGCTACCCGACACTTTGTGATCTGCCTGCGTTTAGGAAAGAGCCCAGCGTTTTCCAAACGATAAATCGTGGAATCTGACAAGGAAACAAGTATTCGCAATTCTTTTTATTAATAATAACGCTCAACATATGAATAATCTATAAGACTCATGCATATACTTCCTTTTTTGTTCAGTCAGCATACCTCCGAGTGCTGAAATGTTATTAGATCCAACCAAAATAATAACACGTATTAACCACAATAGCAAGTAGTGCAGAGTTTATATATGGTTATTGTCTTGTATAGCACAACCACGTGTCTACACGTACACGTAGGAAGACTTAATATGACCAGGTAAACGATGGTGCGTTACTTTGGGCTGGTGTGCAACAAGTTGGCATCGGCGGGCTTAGAATAGGTGGCAAATAGGTGGCGAAATCCCTTGGTTTGGGGCGGATACGCATGATTAGGGATGAGCAGAGTTGCTCAATATTTTCAGGGCTATAGCGGCGAATAAGGTCCACTATGACGAGCCTTGAAATGGCCAGGCACGTATTTCGTAATCTG
>JAAERO010000135.1 GCA_024230315.1 Hyphomicrobium sp. | reverse complement strand
TAGGTGGCGAAATCCCTTGGTTTGGGGCGGATACGCATGATTAGGGATGAGCAGAGTTGCTCAATATTTTCAGGGCTATAGCGGCGAATAAGGTCCACTATGACGAGCCTTGAAATGGCCAGGCACGTATTTCGTAATCTGGTGCTCTATACAGCTGAGCTTCGGGGGCAATTTTCCGCGACTGTGACGGCCTCGCAGGCCGGCCGACCAACTTGCCGTCCCCGCAGGTCTGGCGAAGCCCGCCACTACTAATCGCTCAGAAGAAACCACGCAAGGGCCATGCGTGCCGGTCCAGCTCAAAAACTCAGTTTGCGCCCCGGTCCGGGATATCGAACTGGAAGGCCACGCCCTGATCGGTGTCGCTAAGCTTCAAGTGGCCGCCGTGCACGCCAACGATCTCCGAGGCAATCGCCAGCCCCAGCCCCGTGCCACCCCTGCGTTGCGACCCGATGAAGGGCTCAAACAGATGATCGCGCGCCTTCTGTGGCACGCCAGGGCCATTGTCGCGCACCTCAACCAGAACGTGACGCCCATCGCGCCAGGCTTTGACGCAGATCTTACCGCCCGGCTCGCCGTCGCGCGCTCCCACGATTGCTTCGACGGCGTTGCGCACTAGGTTGGAGACGATCCGGAACAGATGATCGCGATCGACATCGATGCGCAAATTGTCGTCGATATCGAGTTCCCATTCGATGCTGCCCTCGCGCGGCAAGCCCAGCGCTTCACCGACCTCCACGACAAGCGGCTTCAAGCGCATCAGCTCGCGCCTCGGTGCAGCTTCTTCCGCGCGTCCAAAGCGCAAAGTATCGTTGCAGAAATTGATAGCACGGTCGAGCGAGGCGATGAGCTTGGGCGCAAAGCGCTGTACGGTGGGATCGGGAATGGCGGTTAGGCGGTCAGAGAGAAGCTGCGTGCTAGCCAGCATGCCTCGCAAATCGTGATTGATCTTGCTCACCGCGAGGCCCAGCTGCGCAAGACGCGTCTTTTGCAACAGGACACCGGAGAACTGGCGTTGCATTTCCGCAAGCTCGCGCTCCGCCGTGCCGATCTCATCGAGACGACCCGATGGCGTGATGATACGGCTGGAATCTTCGGGATCTTCAGAGAAGTGAACCATGTTGCGCGTGATCTGCATCATCGGGCGCACGAGCAGCCGACTGAGAGCAAAGTAGACGAGCGCCGCAGTCAACAGCGAAATGATGATAGAAATTTCGAGAACATTGAGAGCGTACGACGTCATGGCCCGCTTGAGCAGCGCCTCTGGCATAACAAAAGAGACGAAATCGTCCGGGTCGTCGCCGGTGCTGCCCAATACGCGAATTGTGCGACCTTCGGGCGCGAAAAACACGGCGATGGCATCGCCGATCTGCTCCAAGTACAAAGCAAATCTACCCCAAATTCCTTCGGGCTTCTGGCGCAAATCGTAGTGGTCATTGATCGTACTCTGTGGATCGACGGGAAGCACCTGACGGAGAAGGCCCCTCCGCTTTGAAGTCACCGCCTTGACTTGGGCCGTGCGCAGCATCTCCATGCGCAAGCCGGACGGGACACCGGGGAATCCCTCCACGGCCAACGTGGCCAGTCGAGCCGCGATCAGGCGCTCTTCGAGCCAGTTCAGGCGATAGTCCGAAACCGAAGGCACAAAAATTAGAATCTCGGCCAGCATGACGAAGACCGCTGTCAGTAACAGCAGCTTTGCAGGCAGCCCGAGTCGGCGCCAGCCCCAGTGCGGCGCCTTGGCCCACTTGCGAATTTGGAAGCGAGTGCCACCGGTCTCGGGCTGAATGCGCCGCGATTGCTCTTTGTTCTCGCGAAGCACGTGTTTCCTCTCAATACCGGGGAAACCCTAGCCGAACTTTGCAAGAAAACCGATAATTTTGCGCAGGGCCGGGCTACCCGGTGCCGTAGCATAATAGCGGTAGGCGGCACGCTTGTTGATCTCGCTCAGCGTGGGATAGGGCGAAATCCACTCGGTCATGGCTTTGATCTTCAGCTTTTGAGAGATGGCCAGCGACCACATCTGAATGAGCTCGCCGGCCTTGGCGCCCACAATCGTCGCACCCAATATCTTGCCGCTCTTATCGGTAACCACCTTGACGTGGCCAATGGTCTCGAGCTCGGCCTGGGCGCGGTCGTTCTCCATATAGGGCCAGCGCAGCACGTTAATCTTACCCCCCGTTGCCTTGCGGGCAGCCTCTTCGGAAAGGCCCACATTCGCAAGCTCAGGATCGGTATACGTCGTCCAAGAAATGATGTTCGGGTTTACCTTGGCTGGAATGCGGAACAAGACGCGCCGGATAACGATGCCCGCGTGGTAGTTGGCGACATGGGTGAATTGTTGCTGGCCCACCACGTCTCCGATGGCGTAAACGCGCCGGTTGGAGGTTCTCAGGCCTTTGTTCACCTTAATTCCGCGTTTGTCGTAACGGATGCCGGCTGCCTCTAGTCCAAGTTCTGACACGTTGACCTTTCGGCCGACAGCGACAAGTAAATGCGTGCCTTCGACGACGTACTTTTGATCGCCCGAGGCGACATGCACGAGAACACGTCCGAGCCCGCCCTCGACACGTTCCACCTTCGATCCTTGACGCAGGTCGATCCCTTCAGCGGTCAGTTCCTCTAGGACAATCTTGGAGAGTTCTGGGTCATCCCTGCCCAGCGCCTTCGAACCCTCCAGCACGGTGACGCGCGAGCCGAGCCGGCGATGGGCTTGTGACATCTCCATACCGATGGGGCCGCCGCCGATCACGATGAGATGATGGAGACGGTCGCGATTGTCAAAGATCGTCTCGTTGGTGAAGTAGGGCACGCTATTGAGCCCTGGTATGGGCGGTACGAACGGCGATGACCCGGTAGCTACGACAAAGCGGCGTGCCTTGATGCGGTACTCGCCGGCGACAACCGTTGACTTTTCAACAAAACGGCCCGCGGCCAGGATAACGCGCACGCCCAGGCCCGTGAAGCGTTCCACCGAGTCATTGGGTTCGATCGCCGCGATCACACTCCTGACGTGATCGTTGACGGCAGCGAGATCGATTTCCGGATTGACGTCCGCAATCCCAAACTTCGAGGCCGTGCGCATGGCATGGGCCCGCTTGCCCGCAGCGATAAGGGCCTTTGAGGGCACGCACCCGTAGTTAAGGCAATCGCCTCCCATCTTGTGTTTTTCGATGAGAACGACGCTTTGGCCGAAGGCGGCGGCAGTCGCGGCAACAGTCAAGCCGCCAGAGCCTGCACCGATTACGCAGATGTCGGCTGTAATCTGCTCGCTGGGCACCGCATCGACGTTCGGCGTGGCATCGGGGCGATTAGCTGGCATTGCGCGTGCTCCACTTTTTGTAGGCCACGGGGATGAGGGCGACGATACCCAGAAGCCCAAACGCAACGAGCAGCTCCGTGGTGACGATCGCGCTCGTATCGATCTCATAGGGGCAAGCGGTTTCGGGATCGGCCGGATTCTTGGCAAGGCAAGCAACATAAACCTCGTTCTGCGCTGCTATCACGCTCCCCAACCCCCCGCCGGCGACAGAGAATGCGAGTGTACCTGGAACGATGCCGATGGCCGTACCAAGCACATAGGTGCGAAGCGGGACACCGAGCAGGGCCGGCGCCAGGTTGACGAGCCAAAACGGGAATGCCGGGACCAAGCGCAAGAATAAGAGATAACTTAGCGCGTTCTCCTTGAAGCCGTCGCGCAGCTTGCCCAGCCAAGCTCCAGCTTTGTTTGCGAACGCTTCACCTAAAGAGGACTTGGCGATGAGAAAGATGATCGTGGCGCCGATGGTGGCCCCGATGACTGTTCCAAAAGCACCCGCGAACCAGCCGAACAAGAGGCCTCCCGTCACCGTCAACACGAGGCCGCCTGGCAGCGAAAGCGCAACCATCCCCACGTAGACAAGCACGTAGATCAGAAGCGCAGTGGCAAAGTTCGCATCGATAAATTCCTTGAGAACCTGATAGTTCGTTCCAATGGTTTTAAACGAGACGTGCTTGTGCAAGCCCATTGCGAAGACGAGTACCATAAGGAGCACGATCGCGATAAGGGGCCCCCAACGGCGCAAGTGGCCAAGAATTGAGATCTGACCGGGCGGATTGCTGGGCTCAGCTGGATCATTGGTCATCAATTTCTCCTCCGCCCCTACCGGCGATCCATTCTATTAAAAGGCGTATACGTATGCGACACTTTCGCGATACCTTGCGCCAGCGCCCCTCTGCAAAACGCCTTTCGGCGAAGTTGCATGTCCGCGAAAAGCTGCCGAGGGCCGCACCGTCGCGTCTTCACCTGCCGGATGCCAGGCCAAGGGCTCAGCCGCAGATTTCCAGGTGAGTTCCGCTCGTTGACTTGCACGAAGCCACCCCGTATAAGCCCCGCAATCTCAGGACTAACGCCATGTTGCCAATTGCGACTGCGGTACTCAACAAGGCCTTATTCGCTCCGGGCAAGGGAATTGTAACGTGAAGCGCACATTTCAACCGAGCCGGCTCGTCCGCAAGCGCCGCCACGGGTTTCGCAAGCGGATGATGACAAAGGGTGGAATCCGGGTAATCACGCGGCGGCGCGCAAAAGGCCGTAAGCGGCTTTCGGCCTAACCGGCGAGCATACCGCCTACGACGAGCCAAAGCTGGCGCTAAAGCGCAACCCTCGATGGACGGGGACAGTGCGCAGTGGCTCTCACAACCCTCAAGACCCTCAAGAAGCGAGCCGAGTTTCTTCGCGTTAGAGGCGGCCCGCGCTGGGCTACGCCGACGCTCGTCGTCGAAATGCGTCTGCGCCCGGAGACCAAGGGCGATACCATGGATCCCCGCATCGGATTCACAGTCTCCAAGAAGGTCGGCAATGCCGTGGTGCGCAATCGCGTTCGCCGGCGTCTACGGGTCGCCGTCGGCGCGCTCGGTCCCGCGCAGATGCGACTAGGCTGCGATTACGTGGTGATTGCTCGCGCACGTGCGGCCGATTGTGCCTACCAGGATCTCAAGGCAGAGCTTGAACAAGCGCTCCAACGCGTGCATCAACCGGAGACGCGCGGACGGCGCAGCCCGAAGCCGCGGTAGTTTCGGGTTTTGAGAAACCGCTCAAGCGCGGTATTGGCCTGGCGGGCAGGGCCGGCGCGGCGAGGTGCCCCTTTCCATTGCCGCCCAATTCAGCAATGGAAAGGCGCGGCATTGAGAACTGACACAAGAGTGAGATAGGCCGAGGCCACGGATGCAGTCGGAAGATCCTAACCAACAAAAAAACCTAGTGATCGCGGTGGCGCTGTCGATGGCCGTCCTACTCGGTTGGCAAATCTTCTATGCCGGACCGAAGATGGAGCAACAGCAGGCTCGCGAGCGCGCCAAGCAGGGGCAGACCCAAACAAGCGCCCCGGCTGAAGAAACCAAATCACAGTCGCCCGTCGCTATGCGCGAAGGCGCCGTGCCCGGCGCGGCCGCACCGCCTGCACCCGTCGAGACGCGCAAGCAGGCGCTTGCGGCGTCACCGCGGCTTGCTATCGAGACACCCTCATTGAAGGGCTCGATCGCGCTAAAGAGCGGGCGCATCGATGATCTGATTCTGATGAAGTACCGCGAGACCGTCGATCCAACTAGCCCCCACGTTGTGCTGTTCTCACCGGCAAACAGCCCGGCGCCCTACTTCGCCGAATACGGTTGGGTGCAGCAGGGTGGCTCGCCGCACAAATTGCCCGATCGTGAAACGTTGTGGCAGGCGGGGAGCAACGCGACGTTGACGCCGACAAATCCGGTGACGCTCACCTGGGACAATGAGCAAGGCCTCATCTTCAAACGCACAATCTCCATCGACGACGACTACATGTTCAAGGTCGCCGACGCGGTCGAGAACAAGTCGAGCGAAAGCGTCACGCTGACGCCCTACGCGCGCATCCACCGCTATGGTACACCTAAGGTCGAGGGGTTCTTTATCCTGCATGAGGGCCTGATCGGCGTGATCGGCGAGGAGGGGCTGCAAGAAATCAGTTACGCGGATACCGTGGAGGAAGACGGAACAAAGACGTTTGAGCAGGTGACGAGTGGGTGGCTCGGCTTCACCGACAAGTACTGGGCCTCCGCTCTCGTTCCCAATCAGACCGAGACTTTCCAAGCTCAATTCTCTGGTCACGATCCGGCGTCGGCCGCGGACAAACCGTCCTATCAGACAGATTATCTGCGCCAGCCCGTTACAATCGCGCCTGGGCAGAGCCAGGGCGTCGAAGCCCACCTTTACGCCGGCGCCAAAAAAGCCAGCATTATCGAGCGTTACCAGACCGATCTCAACATCGAGAAATTCGATCTGATGATCGATTGGGGCTACTTAAAGTTTATCACCAAGCCGCTGTTCTACCTGTTGGAGGCCATCAACTCGGTCGTGCACAACTTCGGTGTCACCATTCTGATCCTCACCGTGCTTGTACGCCTTGCCTTCTTCCCGCTCGCCAACAAGCAATTCGCCTCTATGGCAAAAATGAAAAAGCTGCAGCCGCAGATGGAGCAGCTCCGCGAGCGCTTCAAAGACGACAAGATGCGCCAGCAGCAAGAGCTGATGGCTCTGTACAAAAAGGAGAAGGTGAACCCGATCTCGGGCTGCTTGCCAATTCTATTGCAGATACCAGTGTTCTTCGCGCTCTATAAAGTGCTGTACGTCACAATCGACATGCGCCACGCGCCGTTCTTCGGCTGGATCCAGGATCTCTCGGCACCCGATCCGACATCACTATTCAACCTGTTTGGGCTTCTGCCGTATGCCGTGCCAGATTTCCTGCACGTCGGCGTGTGGCCGCTGATCATGGGCATAACCATGTGGCTGCAAATGCAGCTCAACCCGCAGCAGCCCGACCCCATTCAGCAAAAGATCTTCACTTGGATGCCCGTACTGTTCACATTCCTGTTGGCCTCGTTCCCCGCCGGACTCGTCATCTACTGGGCTTGGAGCAATACGCTCTCGTTAGCGCAGCAGTCGTACATCATGAGAAAGCATGGCGTCGAAATCCATCTCTTGGGTAATATTGAACGCACCTTCCGCCCCATTGCCAGCTGGAGTAACCACCTTATGAGCGCGGCAAAAGAGAAACTGCAGGGCTTGAAGGCGTCCAATGCCACAACTGATGCGCAAGAAGACAATACTGCCAAGACCGCTGACAATGAAAAACAGCCGTCTGCTGCAGAGACCGACGCGAAAGACAAACGGTCCTAAGGACCCATACACAGCGCCCCGTGCGCAATACCGAACATGGCCGAGCCAGACATTTCCAATCTAGCCGCTGGTGAACGGCTCTTTGAAAGGCCCTGGCGCTTCCTCAAGAGTGTCCCCGCCTTGGAGTTCCTGCCGCCCGCTGACCGCGTTGAAGTGGCATTTGCGGGCCGCTCCAATGTCGGCAAGTCGAGCCTCTTCAACGCGCTCGTGCGTCAGAATAGTTTAGCGCGCACGTCGAACACACCGGGCCGCACGCAGGACCTCAACTTCTTCAACGTCGGAAATGTGCCCCTCTATCTTGTCGACATGCCGGGCTACGGCTTCGCAAAGGCGCCGAAGAAAAAGGTCGCAGCCTGGACCGAACTTGTCGCAGACTATCTCAAAGGCCGCGCGACGTTGGCGCGCGTCTTCTTGCTGATCGATTCACGCCACGGCCTTAAGCCCGTCGATGAGCAGATCATGAAGCTTCTCGATATGACGGCGGTTTCCTATCAGGCGGTCTTGACAAAGGCCGACAAGATCAAACCGAACGCACTGGCGGATGTAGTAGAGGCGACCGCTAAGGCGCTGAAGGCGCACCCGGCTGCGTTTCCAATCATCGCCGCAACGTCCTCAGAAAAGGGGACCGGCATTCCCGAACTGCGCGCCGTGATCGCCACAATTCTCGCCGAGCGCTCATAGCGCCGTCAGCTTGCCATGTACTTGGCGAGAGCCTGAAGTCCGGCCTCGTAAGCGCCTTGGCCGAACCTCGCCAGCAGCCCGCCGACGAGCGCCGCAACGGCCCATCCCGCCCAGCGCGACACTGACTTTGTGAAATTGGTCCTCACGCGAACCGTGATCACCTGATCGGGAAGCGCTGTCTCCGCTGCCAGTCCGTCACCGCTGACGGTGCGCGCTGAGATAATGAGCTGCAATCGCTTCTTGCCTTTCTCGCGCGGCGTCACGTTCCAGCGCCAGATCGCAAACTCGTCGGAGGAGAGCAACAGCGTCTTCTCGATCCACTGCGTTTCCGGCGATGCGTTCTCAATGAAAAATCCACCGTCAGGCGCGCGAAGACGCACGGACATGGCATTGGTCAACGTAACCTTGTGCCGGTAGGCAGCGCCTCCGCCCTGAAGTCCTTCGGCCAGCGCCTTGACGTCACGGCGCGCAATGCGAACCTCGATGAGGACAGGCACGGCAACGCGCATATTGCGCGGAATGTTTTCGACGAGCTGGGCGATTTCGGTGCGCGTACTGGTTCTGGATTGTTGGCCGGAAGCCGCTCTGGCCGCATTGTCTTTATTTGGAACAATGCTCGCAAACCTGCGCGGAGCGGCTTCGCGCGGACCACGCGCTTCTGGCCACGGCGCCAGCGGAGGCGGACCAGGACGCTTAACTGCCGGAGCGGACGATGGTGTAACTGCGGGTTGGGCCGGTGCTGCCCCAGCCGGGGCCGGCTGAGGCGGGGGGGCACCCATAGGCGCAGGCGGTGGCGTCCACGACGGTGTTGCTGCCGGTTCCGGCGGCGCCGAGGGAATTGGGACCGGTGGCGGGAACGGTGCCGACGACGGCATATGCGGCGGCTCCGCCTCTAATGACGGCTCAGACAACTCGGCGGCGGCGGCGGCGGGAGAAGTGGCGGCCACCGCGCTATCTTCGTCTTTCTCGGATTGGACCGCGGGCTGGGCGAAAGACGGCGGTGCCCCTTCAATGGCGGCGCCAGCCTCCTCACCGGGCTTGGGCTCGTAGCTAACGGGCAGCTCAACTTGCGGCGAGACTTGCTCCTGCGGTGCTGCGCCAATGCGCGCGCTTGCCGGAATGTTATCGGTATCGGCGCCTCCCGAATCGGACCGAACAGTGGGAGGTGCGCCGGCGCCTCGTTGAATGGCACGGATCGCGTCTTCAAACGTCAGACCTTGGGACCGGAGAATCTGCGCCGCCGGGCTCTTGCCGTCACCAACGATGGCGGCTAGTACGATTGCCCCATTAATCTCACGCCGTTGTCCGCCTTTTGCCGCGGCCGCCGCGGCCTCCAGAATGCGCAACAAGGCGGAGGAGACAGCAGGTTCAGCATCGCTGCCGGTCGCGCCGGGGTCTTTCAGGCGGCCGAGATAGCCTGACACATCGGTGACGAGGCGTGACAAGTCGATATTACTGGCAGCAAGCACGAGCTCGGCATCAGGATCCTCAGTCAGTGCCAGCAGCATGTGTTCCAGCGCGACTTCAGGATGATTTTGCGCGCGCGTATATCCGACGGCTCGCGTTACCGACTCGCCGAGGTTAGACGACATGGCTATACGACCGACTTCGTCGGCGATCATGGGTTCATTTCTCCTTGGCGGCTTGCAGCAGCAAATGCGCCCGCACCCGGCCCTTTCACCCTAATCGGGGAAATTTGATTCGGCCTTATGGCGGCGACGTTAACTGATTGCCAGCACCAAAGCACCTATACGACCCGTGCGTCTGCACAGCATCCGTTAGCACCCTATTGTGGGGGAAATCCGTAGGTCCCCGGCGCTGGAGGCGCCGCCAAGGCTACTAGGCTGCCAGTAATATGTGCTGGTGTTCGATTGCCAGGGCCTCCAATGTGAAACTCAAGGCAAGCCAATCGTTCAGACGAGGGCAAGCATAGGCTAGGAACGATGACGAGGAATTCAACGACAAAGCCGCATAGCGGCGGACAAGGCACCACACCCGAGCCTGAACCCTCACCGCATGTCCAGGCGCGCGTCCTCGCCGAGGCGTTGCCACACCTTATTCGCTACGACGACCAAACCATTGTCATCAAATTTGGCGGCAACGCGATGGGTGACACAGCACTTGCGGACGCATTTGCACAGGACGTCGTCTATCTGAAGCAATCGGGTATCAACCCTATTGTCGTGCATGGCGGAGGCCCACAGATCGCCCACATGCTCAAGAAGCTGGAGATCAGCTCCGATTTTGTTCACGGCCTGAGAGTCACCGACAAACCGACCGTCGAGGTCGTCGAAATGGTCCTGGCAGGAGCGATCAACAAGGACATCGTCTCGGCCATTAATCGGCAAGGCGGCAAGGCGGTCGGAATCTGCGGAAAAGATGCCAACCTGATGGTGGCAAAGAAGATTACCGAAATACCCGATCCAGAATCGAACCTTATGAAGCTGGTCGATATTGGCTATGTGGGTGACCCGGTGGAGGTCAATCCCCATATAGTGGATGTGATCTCGCAGTCGGACCTCATACCAGTCATCGCGCCGATCGCCATTGGGCGGGACGGGGAAACGCTGAACGTCAATGCCGACACGTTTGCCAGCGCGCTTGCTGCGCGCATGAAGGCCAAGCGCCTTCTATTGCTGACAGACGTCGCCGGCGTGCTCGACGACAAAGAGAAGCTTATTCCGCAGCTCACGACTGAGGAGGCGCGCAGCTTGATCAAGGACGGTGTCATCTCCGGCGGCATGATCCCTAAGGTCGAGGGTTGCACTGAGGTGGTGGAGGCAGGTGTCGAAGCCGTCGTCATCATCGACGGGCGTGTTCCACATTGCGTGCTTTTGGAGCTGTTCACGACACATGGTGTCGGCACGCTAGTCGGCCGCCCGCAACGAAAGCCAAAGGTGCGCGTTTAGTGAGTGAAATGAAAAAAGAAGCGAAGGCCTTTCCTCCACGTAACATTGGGGCAGTAAACGGCATGGACGGTTCGAATGCGGCACAGGAGACACCTGCACAACGGGACTTTGAACGCACCGGCATATGGATTTTCGATCTCGACAACACGCTTTATCCCGCGGCGTGTAATCTTTTCGCTGAGGTCGACGTGCGCATGACCGAGTTCATTGGCAAGCAACTCGGCGTACCCATGGCCTACGCACGTCATCTGCAGAAGTCCTACTTTAGACAGTTCGGCACGACGCTGTCGGGACTCATGCGCATTCACAAATTCGATCCGCAGCCATTCCTCGATTACGTGCACAACATCGACCTTTCGGTCGTCGACGAGGCACCTGATCTCGCCGCAGCCATTGAAGCACTACAGGGGCGCAAACTTATCTATACGAACGGCTCACGCCGCCACGCTGAGCGCGTCGCGGAAAAGTTGGGTGTTCTGCATCTCTTTGAGGATATCTGCGACATTACCGCATGCGAGTTCGTGGCAAAGCCTGAGCCCGACGCCTTCGATCGCATGATGCGCCGTCACGATGTGGCCCCCCTCGAAGCTGCTATGTTTGAGGACATGCCACACAACCTGGAGACGCCGCACACGCTCGGCATGACGACGGTGCTCGTGGAGCCAGACCACAAGGACCACCCTGCACATATGCAGATCCGCCGATGGCAAGCACGACCGAAGTACATCCACCACACTACGGACGATCTGACGCGCTTTTTGGAAGGGCTCGTCGCGCACGGCAGCGAGACTGAGGCCGGTTCAAGCGCGGTGAAACCGAGCGAATAGATTGACGTTGCCGCTTAGCGCGTCGGCACTGGCGTCTCGCCTCGATAGTCGTAAAAGCCCCGCTGCGTTTTGCGCCCCAGCCATCCGGCCTCCACGTACTTCACCAGCAACGGACAGGGCCGGTACTTGGAATCCGAAAGCCCTTCGTAAAGCACTTGCATCACAGCAAGGCAGGTGTCGAGGCCAATGAAATCAGCCAGCTGCAGCGGCCCCATGGGATGGTGTGCGCCAAGCCGCATCGCCTTGTCGATGGACTCGACCGTGCCAACGCCTTCGTAGAGTGTGTAAACGGCCTCGTTTAGCATCGGCAGCAGGATGCGATTGACGATAAAGGCGGGAAAGTCCTCAGAGACTGCTGTCACCTTGCCGAGGCTATCGACGAACTCGCGCGCCGCCGAGAACATGACGTCGTCGGTTGCGATACCGCGAATGAGTTCTACAAGCTCCATCCGCGGCACTGGATTCATGAAGTGCATGCCGATGAAATGCTCGGGCCGGTCAGTTGTTGCTGCGAGCCGGGTGACCGAGATGGAGGAGGTATTGGTTGCGATCAGCGCCCCGTCAGGCAGCTTCGGACAAAGCGCGGCAAAGATCTTACGCTTGATCGCCTCGTCCTCGGTCGCCGCTTCGATCACGAGATCGCAATTGGCGAATTCATCGAAGCTGGATACGAAGCCGATGCGCTTCAACGCTGCCTTCGCGTCACTCTCTTTGATCACGCCCTTCGAAGTCTGACGCGCCATGCTTTTATCGATTTTGGCGAGCGCGTCATCCACGATTTCTTTTCGCAGGTCGTTCAGTGAGACAGAGTAGCCACCCAGCGCGATCACATGCGCGATGCCGGAGCCCATCTGGCCGGCGCCGATAACACCGACTTTCTTGATGGTCCCGCTCTTCTTGGTCTCCGTCTTGGGTCTGGCTTGCGATTTGACCGCTACGTTCATGACCGAAAGTCCTTCTATCCCCGAGCCCGCGCTCTCTGCGAATTAGTGTCCGGCCTTCTTCAGCTCCGCCTCTAGTTCGGGCAAAGCCTGGAAGAGGTCGGCAACGAGGCCGTAGTCCGCCACCTGAAAGATCGGCGCCTCGCCATCCTTGTTGATCGCTACGATCACTTTTGAATCCTTCATGCCCGCAAGATGCTGAATGGCACCAGAGATCCCCACAGCGAGGTAGAGCTCCGGTGCCACCACTTTGCCGGTCTGGCCGACCTGCATGTCGTTGGGCACGAAACCGGCGTCGACGGCGGCGCGTGAGGCGCCCAGGGCCGCTCCAAGTCGATCGGCGACGGGGCCCAGGAACTTCTTGAAGTTCTCGCTCGACTGGAGGCCGCGGCCACCTGAGACAACGATTCTTGCGGACGCCAACTCTGGCCGGTCCGAGGTCGTCAGTTCTGCTGTTTCAAATGACGACAGGCCGGCGGCCGGCGGCGGCGTGGTTTCCTCGATTGGGGCAGAGCCATCCTCGGCTACCGAGGGGAATGCTGAAGTTCGTACCGTCACGACCTTTTTCGCTTCCGGCGACTGCACGATCTGGATGGCATTACCAGCGTAGATCGGCCGCTCGAAAGTATCGGCAGAAACCACATTGGTAATGTCGGATATTTGCATCACGTCGAGCGCGGCAGCCACACGTGGGCACACGTTCTTGCCCGAGGCGGTCGCCGGCGCAACGAGCGTATCGTAGCTTGCCATTAGTGGAACGATGAGCGCGGCCGTTTCCTCCGCGAGACCGTGCGCAAGTTGAGGTGCATCGGCTACGAGCACCTTGGCGACCCCGGAAAGCTGGGCCGCTGCTTCGGCAGCCGTCCGGCAGTTATGGCCCGCCACGAGCACGTGGATATCACCGCCGAGTTCGCGCGCCGCGGAGAGTGCCTTGCCGGTTGCCGGGTTGAGCGCATCATTGGTGTGTTCGGCGAGAAGTAGAACCGTCATCACAGCACCCCGGCCTCGGTCTTGAGCTTCTCGACCAGCTCGGCAACACTGTCGACCCTGACGCCGGCCTTGCGCGTCGTGGGCTCTGTAGTGTTTTGGACTTTGAGACGTGGCGCAATATCGACGCCGAAGTCATCGGGCTTCTTAGTCTCAAGCGGCTTCTTCTTCGCATTCATGATGTTGGGAAGGGAGGGATAGCGCGGCTCGTTAAGACGCAAGTCGGTGGTCACCACTGCTGGCATTTTCAGCTTCAAAGTCTCAAGCCCACCGTCCACCTCGCGTGTGACGTGCACGCTACCTTCGTCGAGAACAACCTTGGAGGCGAATGTCCCTTGCGGCCAGCCCAACAGACCCGCGAGCATCTGGCCGGTTTGGTTGCAGTCATCGTCGATTGCTTGCTTGCCTAGGATCACAAGATCCGGCTTCTCAGCATCGACGACAGATTTCAGTAGTTTCGCGACAGCCAATGGCTCGACGAGCGCGCCGTCCGGAGTCTCGATGTGAATGCCACGATCGGCCCCGATGGCTAGCGCCGTGCGGATCGTCTCCTGGGCCTTAGCGGGTCCGATGGAAACGGCGACGATCTCGCTGGACCCACCCTTTTCTTTAATGCGAACGGCCTCCTCGACGGCGATCTCGTCAAAGGGGTTCATCGACATCTTGACGTTGGCCAGATCTATGCCCGTCCCGCCGGGTTTCACCCGAATCTTGACGTTGTAGTCAACGACACGTTTGACCGGCACCAAGATCTTCATGCCCGTCGGCTCCCCAAAACGTGCGCTGGCTGTCTCCTAGCGTGAATCGCGGCGGTTGTGCAGCGCGGTGAAAAATCGCCTGAACCGCACCAGAAAGCCCCAGCAGCAGCCTTTCTTGTCCTTTTCGCAAGTGCGAGAAGCAAACCTACGGGTGCGGCCCCGCCAAGTCAATCGGGCCCCTGTTAACTCGCCGTGCCCGCTTAAGGAATTCAGTCCTATAGACCCGCATTGCCCAGATAAGTCGGTTAGAGAGAGGCCCAACTTACCGATTCAGATATTATCATCAGCATCTTAGGCGAATAGATGCGGGGTCATAATGGTGCACCCAACGGGTGAAGCAAAATCCGATGCGTCCCGG
>JAAERO010000134.1 GCA_024230315.1 Hyphomicrobium sp. | reverse complement strand
TCGATGCTCACAAACGTGCTCAAATACCATCCGCACGGCGCGCTCGCGCACCTCCGGCGAATACTTCGGCGATACCTTCTGATTCGTCATGGCTCCAATCTCTCAAGAGTTGGAGCCTCCGACAAACCCGGGGCGGTTCAGATGATAATATCTGAATCGGTAAGTTGGAGCTCTATCTAACCGACTTATCTGGGCAATGCGGGGTCAGAGGTCGCCACCTCTAGCGACGAAGTAAGCCTCCTTCTCTCGCCCACTACAGTTCTCAAGGAAATCGAGAAAAATCTGATGCGATGTTCGTTGAGCTGAATGTGCTCCCGAGGCGGTCCTGTTGCGGCACATATAGCACCTCGCCCCCGTCTCGAATTGTTCCGATAGAGTCCGGTCGGGGGTAGGGGGAACGAGAGCACCGAGCACGAGGCACTACCTGGTCAAGTTTGCTACCTATGTGCTACCTATTGCCAGTCATGACAAAAGCAGCGCATGAGTAACCCATTGAAATCATTGGTGCCGGCTAACGGATTCGAACCGCTGACCCCCTGATTACAAATCAGGTGCTCTACCAACTGAGCTAAGCCGGCCTTTGATTAGCATACGCCCGTTAGGCGGGCGCTTATACCTTGCTGCATCATTGTCGCCAACCGTCTGTGGTTGCCTTCCGGTCGCTGCGTGCGCCTGGCAGACTTGGCCCGTATTCCTACCTCCCGCGCTCGGCCGCGGAACCCTCAAGCGGCCTTGTCATGGGTTGTACTTATTTTCGCGCTCATCATTTGCCTATTGTGTTCGAAAGTGGCAGGCGAGCCAGCGCTATTCTCCCAAGAAACGCTCGTAGACTTTGTCGACGGCGGTCGCCATGCTGAGGGAGGGCTCCGCATTGCAAATGAGGGTCACCTCTTTAATGATAGTGTTGTCGTCGAGTGCTGTCGCCGCCTTGGGTGCTCCACCTTTCTCTGCGTTGCGGCCCGACCAATAACCCAAGATCCAATTTTTGCCTTGCGTCAGGCCTTCGTGCTGCCACTTGGTGCACGTTGAGATCGAGCCGAAACCGAAAGTGATACGCACCGCGGTCGGCTCTGCCTTCGCAGCCACAACGAGAAGGCAAACCGTCGATAGGGTGCACGCAACAATTCGGACCATTTTCTAACTCCATCTTCCCTGTCCGTTTGGACGCCTTTGTCGCAGACGACTCCAGTCACTCGTCCTACTCGCGCATGCGATTACCAAAGACCCCGCAGTGTTTCAATCGGCTTACTTGTTCGTCACCGTGAAGGCGCCGCGAAGCCTGCCGGCCTTAATCTCCGTCATAAGCGCTCTCTTGAGGTTCTCGCAAAGGCCTTTGACGGCGGCGCGGGTTTTGGCGAGCTGCAACCTCCTGAGATGACGCAACGAGAGCTTCACCTCCGGGCAACGCGGAGGACGTGAGCTGCCTCAAGGCGCACCGCCAATAACTCTTGTGGATCTATCGAAAAAGTTCCGGACTCGAACAAAATGCCACCGCGTATCTGCGATGCAATTTCTGGGCAATGCTACAGAATAACAGTTTGCCCTAATCGAATACGCGATACGAGGGGAGGTGTAACGTGTTCAGCAGCGACACCGACGAAGCTCAATCAAATTTTCCGAAGCCTCCACCCATTACAGCGCGCTCTGCGCCACAAGGAAATGCATCGGATCGCTCAGAAGGCTTCCCGATTGATTCCGTCGCGGCAGCCGGTATTTCCGTAATCGGCAACGATCTCACTATTCTTGGCGAGAGGATCAAGATCGTCTCTCAGAATAAGCTTCACGTCGAAGGTCACGTCATAGGCGATGTCCACGGTAAGCAGGTGGTCATCGGCAAGGGTGGCTCGGTGACGGGCAATGTTTATGCTGAAAAAGTCGACGTATGCGGCGACGTACGCGGCCCTATACGGGCGCTAGTCGTAGTGCTGCATGGGACGGCGAATGTCGCCGGTGACATCATGAGCCAGACGTTGTCGATTTCCCAAGGGGCTGCGTTCGATGGGCGCTCAGTGCGAACCAAGACTCCCAACGAGCTTATGCCCATTCTCGATGTTGAAGTCATTTCAAGTCATTGCGGAAACGCAGGCGATACAACTTAAGTGTACACCAATGAGTGCGCCTAGAGCCTGATCGTTTCACTTGGACGCACTTGAGTCGTTCCAAGTGAAACGTGAATCAGTCTCTAGGGCACCTCGAAAAATAACCCATACTCCGACTTATGCGAGTCTGATGCCTGACAGATTGATTCGGGCGGGGCACGATGGCGCAGATTGGGTTTTTCGATTCCGACAGGCGGCTTGAGCTTCTGTCGAAGAAAGGTGATCGGCTTG
>JAAERO010000133.1 GCA_024230315.1 Hyphomicrobium sp. | reverse complement strand
GCAACGAAACGATCAAAGAGCCACCGCCATTGGCCAGATCTCCACCAATAAGCGAAGTTCGGCTCAACGTGACGTGTTGGCCGAGGCAAAATTGGGCGCACTGAACGAAAATGACGGACTACTTGGGGAATGTCAGTTCAGATCGACCTTGTTTGTGGCGAGCGGCTGCTTTCTGGAGAAACTCGTCAGACGGCTGGTCAGATTTGAGCACAACTCGACAGCCGCGAGGCAGTCGTTAATGAGACGTAGCTGTTTCTCTTGGTCAATATATTGTGATTTCAAAATACTCATATTGCAAGTCAGCACCGTCAGAAAATTATTAAAATCGTGCGCGACGCTGCCGATCAATTGTCCCAAGACATCCATCTTCTGGGACTGGCGGAGCCTCTCTTCTTCCGCGCGCTTTTTTTCGGTGAAATCAGTTCGGATGGCGACATACTGAATGATTTTCCCGCTGGCGTCCGCGATCGGTGCGATGGTTGAATTAACCCAATAGTGAGAACCGTCCTTGGCGATGTTCTTGATGTCGCCATGCCAGGGCTCTCCATTCACGATGGTCCTGTACATGTCGGCAAAGAAAGACGTCGGATGATGGCCGGAATTCAGAATTCTGTGGTTCTGCCCAATCAGTTCCTCGCGGCTGTATCCCGAGATCTGGCAGAATTTGTCATTGACGTAAGCGATCGTGCCTTTGGTATCCGTTGCCGCGACAATGGCATGTTGATCAATGGAAAGCTTATGGGAGGCGAGCTCTGCAAGCGCGGCTTCTGCCTTGCTTTTTGCCTCCTTCATGGCTTCGCCGCGCTCGGCCTCAAGCCGGAAAACCGCATACATGCTCCCCAGAAGGCCGATCAGGATGCAGACATAACTCACCTTTTTCAGCAGATGTGCGATGTCGAATTCCATGTCGAACAATTCGCCTGAAAAGGACATGAAAACTGCTTGTCCGACGAAACCGACGATCAGGGACAGCACCAGCCAGTGTTCAAAGGTATCGTGCTGCCAGTCGCCCTTGCGCAAATAGCCGACCAGGGCTGCAAGGAAAAACAGGGCGGAAAGAAACTCTTCGGGCCGGTGAAACACCAACTCGGGATAGTAGGCGAGCGGCAGCGGTGCAAAGGTGAAAAACACAAAGCTCAACAGCGTAAAGGCGCCCGCGAACAGGTAGACCGATATTTTGCTGATCTGCCCGCTCTCACCAAGCCGCTGCTCGCGCAGCCAGGCGATCAAGCTCAGGAAAAGGAACACAGACAGAAACAGCCGTGAGGCAACCCAGCTCCACGGAATCAGGTGCGGAAGATCGGACGGCATGAAGGGTTTGAACGCAGCGGATGTGACGATCGCATGATAACCGCCCAGAAAGGCTGTGCCCAGAAACCCAGCGCCGATGAACAGGAAGGTGTTGTTTTTCTTGGAGTAGAAGCGCACTAACGCCATTGCCCCCACGGTCAGGGCCAGAAGCGTGGCAACGGCCTCCATGACCGTGTGCAACGTGGCGCTGCCGTGCCCCGCATGACGACATAACAGAGTGTCAACCCAGCGCCGACAAACAGATAGGCAATGACCCGCGGGCGAACGACGCCTGTTTGATCTCGCGTAGGTTCGTTCTTCTCCAACGTGGCCTGCCCCTCCGAGCGATACTAGTTTCTAAGTTAGAATCCGGCGCTCGTTTGCCAGCGTCTAGAGTGGCCGGAGCGCAGCCTACGCTGGGACGCTGGCTGGCGGCAAGATCGTCGCTAGACCCGACGGGCGATATTTGACTAGGTGAGACGATGTCGGCTTAGTGCCGATAGTGTTGAAAAAGTCGGCGACGCGATGGGTTTGATGGCCTATCAGCCGCGGTCTCCGATCGATCGGATGCCTCGTATCGCTCGTCAGCTCGTGGCTGGGAGTTGCGTTGGCTTAGTTGGCTTAATGTGGGCTGCGAGCTTTCTGAGGTTCTGGGCGGT
>JAAERO010000132.1 GCA_024230315.1 Hyphomicrobium sp. | reverse complement strand
TCGTTTCAGCGACGACGTCAAACCGTCGATCAAAATCATCCCCAGACATACCCACTACTCATTCTCCCAACGCGAAAACCACGCTTAAGAAGAACTACGTCTTAGTCATCCCGCAAGGCGGTCTTCACCGGATGCGTACCTGTGGGCAGCAGGTAGCGCCTTTTCACACCGGCCGGTGGCGGCGCCCCGGATTGGAGGGCAATGTCACGACATCGCCGGCTGGGGCTTCCTGCCGCGCGGGGGAGGGCACGGTGTTAGCCCAGGCGTAGGCGAGCATGGTGATCAAGGCCGACGCGGCGAAGAAATAAATGCCAGGCATCACTACCGCTTCTGTGTAACCGGACGAATTCACAAAGAAAATCATCAACGCCAAAATCATGACATCGGTCATGGAGTAACGCCCGAGCCATTCCATGGTCGAGAAAGATCTCCGGCGGAACTCGGGTGAGAGGTCGGGCGAGGTGACCAGCGTCAACAAGTAGAAGAGTTTGAGAAAGGGGAAAAAGATCGAAACGGCAAACACCACCGTACAAAGGAAATACTCGCTGCTCTCGTAAAGCGCGTAGATGATGGACAGGATCGAGTGCTCGGCGCTCCACACGTATACGGTGGTGAAGCGGATGACTGGAAGAATGATACCGAGGACGAAAAAGACCGTTGCCAGGATGATCAGGAAGCTCAGAAGAAAATTACGCAAGGGCGAAAGCATCGTGGGCACGCTTGGCTCAATGCTCACAGCCGTTGCCGTGGCGACGTCAGTCTTTAGCCAGGCATAAGACAGGATCATCAGGACAACTGCAGCCGTGAAGTAATAGACGGCCGGCAGGCTGGCGGCGTCATACACGCCCTGGCTCTTGAGGAAAAATATGGTGAGCGCCAACACCAGCACATCGTGCATCGACCATTTACCGATCCACTCGATTGCCCTTAAGCGCTTCGCTTGCCTTGTCAACTCGGCAGCGGGAAGCGTGGAGACGAGAAGAAGATAGAGCAGCTTGATAATGGGAAATACGATTGAGAAGACGAGAATAATGACGCCGAGAAACGTCTGACCGTCGCGTAGCAGGACTCCCACGGTGGAGATCAACGAATACTCGCTGGTCCAGAAGAAGAAACTCGTCAGCTTTATGATGGGCAGGGTGAGGCCAAGCGCAAGGCAGACAGCTGCGCCGATAATGGCAAGACTCAAAAGAAAACGTCGGCCACCCAACTGCATGATTCCGTTAAGTCCCCGACGAAGGCCGGCCTGTAAGGCCGGACAGTTCACTCCAATCTTTAGTGAAATGTGGGGCGGCGGCGAAACTAGGGCGTTCGGCTGCCTCCGGTTACGCCGTCATCTTGGACTTGTCGTAGCCAATACCCTTCTCGTCGAAGAGTTGCGTGAGCTCACCAGCCTGGTACATTTCGCCGACAATGTCGCAGCCGCCGACAAACTCGCCCTTGATGTAGAGCTGGGGGGTTGTGGGCCAGTTGGTGAAGACTTTGATGCCTTCGCGGATGCTCATGTCGTCGAGCACATTGATATCTTTGTAACTGACGCCGAGGTGGCCGAGGATCTGTGCAACTTGCGAGGAAAATCCGCACTGCGGCATCTGGCTCGTGCCCTTCATGAAGAGAACGACATCGTGCTGCGCGATCGTCTTGTGGATCCAGTCCTGCACGTCTTGTTGTGGGCTCATAAAGTGGTCCTTCCAAAGTATGCGTGGCCGATCAGGCCGAGTCTGGCTTCGAATGTGGGATGACATGGCACCAAGTCAATCTTTTGGTATGGCCGTCGTCAATGCCAAAGCGTGCAGCGCATCGCCCATACGCCCGCCGAGCGCTTCGTAGACCATCTGGTGTTGCTGCACGCGGGTCTTTCCCTTGAAGTCGCTCGCTACGATGTGGGCGGCATAGTGGTCGCCATCACCAGCCAGATCCCGGATCTCGATCAAGGCGTCAGGGAACTTGGCTTTGATCAGCCGCTCGATTTCGCCAGCATCCATGGCCATGGGGGTAGTGTCTCCTTTAGGGCTGCTAGAATAGGCCGAACGGGCCGAGGTTGCAGCGGTTAGTTGCCGCGGCCAGAATTACGGGGCTGCCATGAAATCAGGCAGCCATGCCTCGTGGGCCACTCTTAGATCGTCCAACGGCAGCGGGTCTTCGCCCTTGAGCATAAGCGCATTGCCGCCCGTTCGCCCGATGATGCGAGCCTGCAGGGCAAGCAGCCGCGCACGATCAAGGACCTCTTCCGCACGCATGGAGTCAACGCAGAGCACATAGCGGCCTTGGTCCTCTCCGAACCAAACGGCGTGGCCTGGCAGCTTGCCCTCATAGGGAAAGAGCTCAACACCGAAATTGCCGGCGAGCGCCATCTCCGCAATCGCAACCAGCAAGCCGCCGTCGGACGTATCATGGATGGCTGACACGTTGCCTTCGCGGATCAGCGCGCGCACAAGGCGCCCGGCTTTAATCTCGTCGGCAAGATCGATCGGCGGAGGTGCACCTTCCAACTTGCCCGCAGCGATCTCTTGATAAAGCGATTGGCCGAGGTGGCCGCGTTCGCGCCCGAGGACGATGAGAAGGTCGCCTTCCCGGTTCAGAGCGATGTCCGCCGTTGCGGCGACATCGGGGATGACACCGACACCGCCTATGGCGGGCGTGGGCGGAATGCCGGCGCCCTTTGTCTCATTGTAGAGCGACACATTTCCCGAGACGACGGGATAATCGAGCGCGTTGCAGGCTTCGGCAATGCCCTTGATGGCACCGACGAACTGGCCCATCACCTCGGGCCTCTCCGGATTTGCAAAGTTGAGATTGTCGGTAATTGCGAGAGGGTCGGCACCGACGGCGATAAGATTGCGCCATGTCTCGACCACGGCCTGCTTGGCGCCCATGATAGGATCGGCTGCAACGTAACGCGGAGTGACGTCGCAGGTCAGCGCGATGCCCTTAGATGTGCCGTGCACGCGCACAATGCCGGCATTGCCGCCCGGGCGCTGCACGGTATCGCCCATCACCATGTGGTCATACTGCTCCCAGATCCAGCGGCGTGAGCACAGCGCAGGGCCGGCCATCATCGTCTTCAAGGTGCCCAGAATGGTTTCGGGAGCTGGCACCCATTCCGGCAGGATCATCTTAGGGACGGCCAGCGGGAACCAGGGGCGCTCGTAGACAGGCGCCGAGTTAGCGAGCGTGGTGACGGGAATATCGGCCTCGATCCGGCCCTGGTGCGTCACGACCATGCGGCCGGTATCTGTCGTGGCACCGACGACAGCGAAGTCGAGCTCCCACTTTTTGAAGATGGCTTCTGCTTCGGCTTCCGAGCCAAGCTTGAGCACAATCAGCATGCGCTCCTGACTTTCAGAAAGCATCATCTCGTAGGAGGTCATGTTCGTTTCGCGCTGGGGTACGCGATCGAGGTCAAGGGCGATGCCAACGCCCCCCTTATCGGCCATTTCGCAGCTCGATGAGGTGAGACCGGCCGCGCCCATGTCCTGGATGGCGACGATCACATCCTTGTCCATGAGTTCCAGGCAGGCCTCGATCAAAAGCTTTTCGGTGAACGGATCGCCGACCTGGACGGTGGGGCGTTTCTCATCCGACTTTTCGTCGAACTCAGCCGACGCCATGGTGGCGCCGTGGATGCCGTCGCGCCCCGTTTTAGAGCCGACATAGACGATCGGCAAACCTACCCCCTTGGCGGCGGAATAGAAGATCTTGTCTGTGCGTGCCAGGCCAACGCACATAGCGTTGACGAGGATGTTGTTGTTGTAGCCGGCATCGAAATTTGTCTCGCCCCCAACGGTGGGCACGCCGACGCAATTGCCATAGCCGCCGATGCCGGCGACGACACCCGAAACAAGGTGCCTGGTCTTGGGGTGGGCAGGATCGCCAAAGCGCAGCGCATTGAGATTGGCAACTGGGCGCGCGCCCATCGTGAATACGTCGCGCATGATACCGCCGACGCCGGTTGCCGCGCCTTGATAGGGCTCGATGTAGCTCGGGTGGTTGTGGCTCTCCATCTTGAAGACGCAGGCATCACCGTCGCCGAGATCGACAATGCCAGCGTTCTCGCCGGGGCCCTGGATAACTTGCGGGCCGGAGGTAGGAAGCGTCTTGAGCCACACGCGCGACGATTTATACGAGCAGTGCTCACTCCACATCACCGAGAAGATGCCAAGCTCCGTTAGGCTCGGCTCCCGCTCGAGAATCTTGAGTAGCCGCTGGTACTCGCCGCTGGTGAGCCCGTGCTCGGCGACGATCTCTGGCGTGATCTCAGGCGTGGTTTGCGTTTTGGCATCCATGCACGGTGGCTCGGGCCCGACTCATGAGGAGAAAGTGCGCTTATAGCGACCGAGTGTGCCGTTGTCGCCCCTGGGTGAATTGGGCGCATTGGCCGGTGAACAAGCATACGCAATGATGGTGACGGCGCCACTGCCCGAATGGGTGGGAAGAGGAGCATGTCGCGACAGTTGCGCGCTGCAGAATGCACATTGCTGCGTTGCAATAAACCCTATTTCCCACGAAGAATCCGTAGGTTAGGTTCTCGTTCAGTGCCGGGTCGGCCCCCTTTTTTATCGCCAAGACCGCCAGCTCGGATTTTTGCAGAGGACTAGAAGAAGCGACAGCATGTCCGCGATCATGAGAAGCGCTAGCGTTGTAGCCGTGCTTGTTTTGTCCGCCCTCGCCGGGGCGGTGAGTGCCACGTCAGGAGCGAGCCGTGCCAAATTCAAGCCCCTACAAGGCGTGAGTTTGCATTTGGGCTCCAAGCACGCTGTGGACTATTTCCACGCGGATAATGGCGTGTGTCAGTTGACGCTTGTGGTTGGAGAGGAATTCAAAGGAGACGTGTCTCCGGCGGTGGTCTCCGCAAGGTTCCGTACTGCGATCGAAGCGGGCAGGTATGCGCGCTTTGACATAGGAGAGGGCACGCAATTGCAGTTCAGCTGTGCGCCGGGCGCCGCCGCGATGACGGTTGAGACGCTGAAGCAGATCGCATACACCGCGCCGCAGAAGTAAGATTTGGCGCTCTGCGAAGTCGATTTTGAAGGGGCAGGAGGCATCTCCTGCCCCTTATCCATTGCGGCCTTGCTTTCAAAATACGCGGGGCTCTATCAGGCAGCCTCAAGCACGCTCAAGAGCATGCTCTCTAAGATGCGCCGACCATCAGAACCGCCGAGCGCTAGCTCGAACAGCCGCTCTGGATGCGGCATGAGACCTAAAACGCGGCCCGTCTTATCGCAGATCCCAGCGATGTTGCGCTGGGAGCCGTTGGGATTGGCTGCCTCCGTGACATTGCCCTCCGCATCGCAGTAGCGCATGACGACGCGATTCTCGTCCACAAGCTGGTCGAGTGTCGCGGTGTCGGCAAAGTAGTTGCCCTCAGCGTGCGCTACGGGCAGGCGGATGACTTGGTCTTTGAGGTGGCACTTGGTGAAGAACGTCTCTGCGTTATCGACTTTGAGAAGCACGTCGCGGCAAATGAACTTCAGGCTGGCGTTGCGCATGAGAACGCCAGGCAGCAGCCCCGACTCGCACAGCACTTGGAAGCCGTTGCAGATGCCGATGACCGGTGTGCCGGCTTTGGCCTTGGCGACCACGTCGCGCATGATCGGTGAGTGCGCAGCCATGGCGCCGCAGCGCAGATAGTCGCCATAAGAAAAGCCGCCAGGCAGCACGATAACGTCGGAGACAGGCACGTTGGCATCGCCATGCCAGACCATGGTAACGGGGAAGCCCGTCACATTCTCCAACGCAACCTTGATGTCGCGATCGCAGTTGGAGCCAGGAAAGACGATAACGGAGGCGCGGAGCATGTATCGTGCATCTCTCGGCAGTTATGGCGTTTCCAACAGCTCGTAGCTGTAATTTTCGATCACTGTATTGGCGAGCAGGTCCTTGCACATGCGCTCCACTGTTTCGCGTGCCTTGTCGGGGCTCGTCTCGTGCAGATTGACCTCGATATACTTGCCCTGGCGCACATCCTCCACGCCCGCGATACCAAGTGCCGAAAGCGCGTGCTGAATGGCTTTACCCTGAGGGTCGAGGACCCCGTTCTTGAGCGTGATCTTGATGCGCGCCTTCATATGCACCTCTACGTTCGCCGAGTACGCTCTCTGCGTGCGGAATCGCTCGAAGCACTCTAGAGCAAGATCGTTTTTGATGGAATCACTCAGCCTTCGCCCGGGAGGTTCTCCAATAGATAAGTGCATCAGGCTCTATCAGAGCGTCGCCGACTCAGTTGGGCTTGCCGCTGGTGCCGCTGGTGCCGCTGGTGCCGTTAGAGGCAACGAGCACCGGCCCCATGCCCTTGGGCGGACGGCTTTCCGGCAGCACGCCCAGACGTCGGGCTATTTCCTGGTAAGCCTCTAATAGGCCGCCGAGATCGCGCCGGAAGCGGTCCTTGTCGAGCTTGTCATCGGTTGAGATGTCCCACAAGCGGCAGCAATCGGGGCTGATCTCATCGGCCAGCACAATGCGCATTTGCTCGTTATCCCACAGGCGCCCGAACTCGACCTTGAAGTCGACGAGCCGAACGCCGATGCCGAGAAAGAGCCCGACAAGGAAGTCGTTGACGCGCAGCGCGAGCTGCATGATCTCGTCAAGTTCCGCCGGCGCGGCCCAACCGAACGCGGTGATGTGCTCTTCGGAAACCATCGGATCGTTTAAGGCATCGGACTTGTAGTAGAACTCAATGATGGAACGGGGCAGCGGTGTGCCTTCCTCCAGCCCAAGCCGCGTCGACAGCGAGCCTGCTGCAACGTTGCGCATCACCACTTCGATCGGAATGATTTCCACTTCGCGAATGAGCTGCTCGCGCATGTTGAGGCGTTTGATGAAATGCGTCGGCACGCCAATCTCACCGAGCCGATCGAAGATGAGCTCGGAGATGCGATTATTGAGAGCGCCTTTGCCCTCTATGATTGCATGCTTCTTGGCGTTGAAGGCGGTTGCGTCATCCTTGAAGTGTTGGATGAGCGTACCGGGCTCAGGGCCCTCGTAGAGCACCTTGGCCTTGCCCTCATAAATACGCCGACGCCTGTTCATTGAGTCATTGTCCTTTGATTTGGAATTGTAGTCTGCGAGGGGAGGGACGATACGCCAACGGCCGCCGAGCCGTTGAATTTACAATGCGTTCTCACATAGTTACGGCGTTGCGCGCGGCTCGTTTGCGTAATCGGATACCCAGGCGGACACTAGCCGAACCGGGATATAGAAACAATCGTCAGGATGGCAAGGTGCACCGCGTCAAAAGTCCTGACGGGGGTCATTGATCCGCAGGCTGCCCCAGGCTATGGCTCCCTTTGAAAGCAGCCACGTGGCCGTAGATGCAACCTTTTGGGTCTAGAGTCGCTGGTGCCAATACACGCTCTGGTGGAGAAGAGTATGACGACGTTTGATGATCGTGAGAAGGCTTACGAGAAGAAGTTTGCGCTCGATCAAGATCTTAAGTTCCGAGCCGAGGCTCGCCGGAACAAGATGTTGGCCGAATGGGCAGCCGCCAAGCTCGGCATTTTGGGCGACGCACTTGGGGACTACGTCAAAGCCGTGCGCCGGGCCGACCTCGAAGAAAAGGGCGACGACGACGTTTTTCGTAAGATTCGTAAGGACTTCGACGAAAAGGGCGTCCCTATTCAGGATGGTGAGATCCGGCAGGCCATGAGCGAATTTCTGGCCAGGGCGGTAACCGAGATCGAGGCCTCCAGCGACCAAAGCTGAGCCTTGCAGGCAGTTTTCTGGCTCTTCGCATCCAAATTAGGGCCCAAGCTGCGCCAGAAAAGTACCAAACCGAAGCAGGCCGTCGGGCCAGGAGCCGAAGCCTGAAGCAGTCGTGATATGGCCAGCGGGTCCCACATCCACGAAGTCGCAACACCAAGCGGCGGCGAAGTGTCGCGCGCGGGTCTGCTGGCAATAGGGGTCGTCGGAGGAGCTGATCAGCACTGCCGGGAAGGGCAGGGCCTGTAGCGGGATCGGCGTAAACCCAAAACCTTCATCAGGCCACATGTAGCCCTGTGTGACGGGCCAGCGTTGCGCGTTGTCGATGTCGGCTGCGGGGAGACGAGAAAGGCTCCAGCAAGGGCGCCCTTGGGCAGCTTGAGGGCCGCGTGCACCACCGCGGTCACGCCGACGCTGTGGGCGACAATCACCGTTGGCCGCGACGTGGCCGCAACCTCGTTGACGATGGTGCCGGCCCATTTGTCCTTGTCGGGTGTTGCCCAATCCGCCTCACCGATGAGCTTGGCCGTCTTGAGATTGCGCACCCAACGCGATTGCCAATGGTCCGGCTCGCATCCGAGCCATCCGGGCACCATGAGGATGTCAACGTCGGCGGTACGCATGTGAATTCGTAAACCTGATCGTTGATCGTTGATCGCTGGCCGTTGACGACTGCGTCACGCAGGCTGGCTGGGCTCCATAGCGTCACCCAGCGCGGAAGCATGGCAAAACGGATCATCGTTGGGATCGCAGTTCCAACGGCACTCGGCATACGTCGCAACCTGTTGCGCTTTTTCAGCGCTACTCAAATGCGAAATCAGGGCAAGCGCCATATCCATGCTGGCCGAGACGCCAGAGGATGTGAAGTACTTCCCATCGACGACCCATCTTGCGCGCGGCTGCCAGCGTACGTTGGGGCCCTGCTCTGCCACCCAGCGGAACGAGGCCTTGTTCGTGGTTGCATTGCGCCGGTCGAGTAGTCCGGTACGCGCGAGCAACGCCGCGCCGGTGCAGACCGTGGCGACCACGCTCGAGGCCTCCGCGTGGCCGCGCAGCCAATTGATCAGCGCTTCGTTGCCGACGTCGTGGCGCGTGCCGCGGCCTCCGGGAATGAGAAGGATGTCATACCGCTTTGCATCTGCAAGCGCGATGTCGGCGATCGCCTTCATTCCCTGTCGGCTTTCGATCTCGCCTGCGCTCTCGGCCATGGACTCGAGGCGATACTCGTCGTCAAGCGCGCCGAACATCTCCAGCGGCCCAAATACGTCGAGAAGCTCGAAGCCGGGGAAGAGGAGAGTACCGACAGTCTTCATGACTCTGCGTTTCCAAACACGCGCTCAAAGATCACGTCGACATTCTTGAAGTGAAAATCGAGGTCGAACATGGCTTCCAGCGCGGCTGGGTCAAGCTTCGCGGTCACGTCCTTGTCGGCCTTGAGCTCGGACAGGAAGTCCTTGCCTTCATTCCAAGTCTTCATGGCGTTGCGCTGAACCAATCCGTAGGCGTCCTCGCGTGACAGTCCGGCTTGGGTAAGCGCCAGAAGCACGCGCTGGGAATTGTGCAAGCCTCCAAATTTGTCGAGGTTCGCCTTCATCGCGTCAGGGTAGACGACGAGCTTGTCGATGATGCCGGTAAGACGTGCGAGTGCGAAATCGAGCGTCACGGTGGCATCGGGTCCGATCATGCGCTCCACAGAGGAATGGGAAATGTCGCGCTCGTGCCAAAGCGCCACATTCTCCAAGGCGGGGAGGGCGCAAGCGCGCACCAGGCGGGCAAGTCCCGTGACGTTTTCGCTAAGAACGGGGTTGCGCTTGTGTGGCATGGCAGACGAGCCCTTCTGACCTTGAGAGAAGAACTCTTCTGCTTCCAACACTTCGGTGCGCTGTAAGTGGCGAATCTCGGTTGCAAGCCGTTCCGCGGAAGAGGCGATGACGGCGAGCGTCGAAAAGTACATGGCGTGACGGTCGCGCGCGATGATTTGGGCGGAGATCGGCTCAGGCGCCAGCCCCATCTTCTTGGCCACATAGGCTTCAACGTGAGGATCGATGCTGGCGTAGGTTCCAACGGCGCCCGAAATTGCGCAGGTGGCCACCTCCTTACGCGCCGCAATCATGCGCTCTCTGGCACGCGCAAACTCGGCGTATGCATAGGCAAGCTTGAGGCCGAACGTCGTGGGCTCGGCATGGATCCCATGGCTGCGACCTATGGTGGGTGTCATCTTGTGCTCGACCGCACGCTTCTTGAGCGCGGCGAGGAGCTGGTCGAGGTCAGCGATGAGAATGTCGGCGGCGCGTGTGAGCTGGACGCTGAAGTAGGTATCGAGCACGTCTGAGGACGTCATGCCCTGATGGACGAAGCGCGCCTCCGGGCCAACGTGCTCGGCAAGGTGTGTGAGGAAGGCGATGACGTCGTGCTTGGTTTCGCGCTCGATTTCGTCGATGCGTGCCACATCGAAGGTAGCTGCGTTGCCTTTTTCCCAAATGACCTTTGCCGCTTGCTCTGGGATCACTCCGATTTCGGCGAGCCCGGCGGCAGCATGGGCTTCGATCTCGAACCAGATGCGAAAGCGGGTCTCAGGCGACCAGATCGACGCCATTTCGGGGCGGCTATAGCGGGGGATCATTGCGGCCTCGCGGATCGGAAAGGAGCGTGGGAGCCCTAGCAGAGGGGCAACACGCCTTCAATCGTAGGGACAAGAGAGTGACGCAACGTTCCCTCTGAGCGGCGTATTTGCCGAAAAGTGCTGTTGATAAAGTGGATGCGATCACAATTTGCGAAATCATCTTGCAAGCGGTTTCTGAGTTTATGCCGCAACGCACACTAACCGTTACAAGACTGTGAGACGAATTGAGCAGAAAAGCCCAGTTGGGGTCACAATTAATTGGATTATCTTGGCCGTGTCCCGTACGCATCAGCCTCGGACAGATTGTCGCGCAAACGGGCGTGAATGGAAAGCTGCCCTTGCAAGTGTGGCCGCATCAAACAAGGTTAGTTAAGCACTGTGAGCGTAACCTTGTGCAGATAGCAATCAGAAGCTGGATAATACCGGGAGCGGGACGTGCTAGGAAACGAGAGGGTTGAGGCGCGTGATGGCGAACCAGATGCAGAGCGAGATTGCTGAGCTCAATACGGAGCTCGAGGAAGTTGAGGACCCGCGAGAATGCTACGCGATGGTCCAAGCGAGAATTCGCCGGTACCGGCAAGCAGGTCAAAAGGTACCGGAGGATCTGACTCTCATAGAGCGTCGCCTCATGAATGAGTGCATGGCCGCGTCGCAAGGGCGGGACTAGCGCCCACTTCGACCCCTTCCTCCTAAGCTTTGACCAGAAAATGTAGCGGTTGGCGCGCGGCCAACCGTTTTTTTTGTTTACCGCCCTTCGTCGACGACGCGCCACGCGTCCAATGTCCACGTAACCACATCGTAGGCGGGCAGGATTGCGTCTCCGTTTTCAGCAAAGGAGACGGGTCCAAGGACTGTTTCGAATGTCCCCTCATTCAGAGCAGCACTCACTGCATCTGGCGCAGTTGACCCGGCTTGCTGAGCGGCCCCCCGCCATGCCTCAATCGCAGCGGAGGTCAAAAGGAACGGGCCTGTTGCCGGCCGGCGGTCGCGGGCATCCATCAGATGTAGCGCGGCTGGGCGCCGTGCGGGGTCATGCGACATCAAAATACGCACGCCAGAAGCCGCCGGACCGGCCGTGTCGGTGAACTGCGCTGTGGCCAGCGTTTCGCTACCAATGAATGCCGTGCTGAGGCCTGCGGCACGCATCTGCCGCAAAAACAGTCCCGCTTCGATTGGGAAGCCGGCGAAAAACAGGGCCTCGGTATTGGCCGTTTTCAGTTTGGCGATGAGCTTTGCGTAGTCCTTCTGCCCACCCCAGACCGCTGCGCTCAAGACCTCGGTGAAGCCTGCCTCGTTGAGTGCTGCGCGCGCGTCATTGACGATTCGCCGCGCATAACGACTGGCGTCGCGGACCACGGCAATGGGGCTACCAGGAAAATTGCGCAAAAGATATGCGGCAGCGCTTGGGCCCTGACGGTCGTCGCGACCGGTAACGCGGAAGATCGTCGATCCGGAACGTTTCTCCGTGAGCGCGGGGTGACGGGTCATGCCGAGCAAGACGACATTGTTGCTGGCGTACACGGGTCCAGCAGCGCTTGCCGCGCTCGCACACGGGTGCCCGATCACGACGACAACGCGGCGTTTGACAAGGGATTGCGCCGCTCTAGCGCCTTGTTCGGCATTGCAGCCATCGTCGGCCTCGATAACTGCAAGGCTCTCGCCGAGCACGCCGCCTTCGGCATTGATCCGTTTGGCGGCCGCTTGAGCTGCGCGGCGGATCTCCATACCGGACTCATTTGTAGGCGCGGCGACGCCCACGATGATATCTGCACACGCTGGCAGCGGCTGCAGCAGGGGAAAAAGCGTGATGAGCCAAGTGCGCAGTAGAGGCCGCCTTGACGGCGCCCCGTTTGCCGCAACGGGATGGCTAGTACGTGGGAAGCCATTCGCGGGTTCTGGCAAGGCCGAGTTCATCTCGCGGCAAGCCCAAGCATCGTCTTGGGAGTAGGGCGGACCGTCGAGGGACGTCGTGCCCAACCAGGTAAGGTTTCGACGATACGGGACGGTTTGGGCATTCGAGATCCGCGACAGCAACGCCTTGCCTCCAGGGACAGCCCTATCCTACGCTATCAATATCGTCTAACTGGTAGCAGACTTGCCCTTGCTTTCGGTTAATGGGCGCTTGCACCGCGATAGGGGGGGGACCATGGCACAGGAAGTCTTTGTGGTCGCTTATGACGGCACGGACTGGAACGTCGTGGATTTTGCGGTCAATCGGGCCATGAAAGAGGACGCCCGGCTGCTGATCGTGCACGTTCTGGAATGGTCGCCTTACAGCTTTCTGACGATCGAGGAATTGGTCGAGCGTCACAAGACGCGCCAGCAAGAATTGGCGCGCGCCAACGAAACCATCCTGAAGCCGATCCTGGAGAATGCGCGCCAAGCGGGCGCTACGGCCGATGGCGAAGTGCGATACGGTCACGTTGTCGATCTCATCTGCAGCGAAGCCAAGGAGCAGAACGCGACCATGATTTTCGTTGGCCGGTCGAGTTCGCACAGTACGCGCATGTTTGGAAGCGCCGCATAGGGCCTGGCGCAAATCGCACCCGTTCCGACCGTCATTGTTCCCTGACAATCTAAGCCCAAGAGATGCCTGGCATGATCTTCGATCGCAAGACGCAGCCGATAGTTCTAGGTGCGCTGGGATTGTTTTTTGCTTCCTCAGGAAACGCGCGTGCTCAATCGCTCGACGAGAGCATCAACGAAGTGATCGGAGCCATCACGACCCCGTTCGTCAAATTCATTTTCTCCCCGTTACCCGGAACCGACATTCCCTGGATCGTTCTCTGGCTTGTTGTCGCCGCAACAGTCTTCACCTTCTATTTCGGGTTCATCCAGGTCCGCGCTTTCCGACATTCAATCGATCTGGTTAAGGGCGACTATTCGCGGCCGGAGGATGCCGGCGAGGTGAGTCACTTCCAGGCATTGGCGACAGCGCTGTCGGGCACAGTTGGTCTGGGAAATATTGCCGGTGTTGCGGTCGCGGTCTCTATCGGCGGCCCGGGTGCCACGTTCTGGATGATCGTGGCGGGCCTGATGGGCATGGCCTCGAAGTTCACCGAGTGCACGCTGGGTGTGAAGTACCGTAACGAATATCCCGACGGCTCTGTCTCCGGCGGACCGATGTACTACTTGTCGAAGGGGCTTGCAGAAAAGGGGTTGAGGTTGCCAGGACGGGTGATGGCCGTCTTGTTCTCTGTGTTTTGCGTGATGGGGGCCTTGGGTGGTGGCAACATGTTTCAGGCCAACCAGGCGCACGCCCAAATCGTCAACATTTCCGGGGGAGCTGACAGTTTTCTGTACGATAAGGGCTGGATCACGGGCCTCGTGATGGCGAGTTTGGTCTTCCTGGTTATCGTGGGCGGCATTCGCTCGATTGCGCGCTTCACAGAAAAAATAGTGCCGTTCATGGCGGTGCTCTACGTGGGAGCGGCACTCGTGGTTCTTGCGATATTTTACGACAAGATACCGTGGGCGTTGGGTCAGATTTTTGCCGGCGCTTTCACGGGGCTCGGTATTGCAGGTGGCATTGTCGGTGCATTGATTCAGGGCTTCAGGCGCGCCGCCTTCTCCAACGAAGCTGGTGTTGGCTCTGCGTCCATCGCCCACGCGGCGGTTCGGACCAATGAGCCAATTACGGAAGGCTTCGTTTCGCTCCTGGAGCCGTTTATCGACACAGTCGTTATCTGCACCATGACGGCGCTGGTCATCGTCATTACGGGTGTGCTGCAGTTCGATCCGCAGACAGGACTCTATGTCTGGAATAGCGAGGCGGGCCGCGTCGCAACGGAAGGTGGCCTGACAGGAGTTGCGCTGACATCGGCGGCCTTCGGCAAAGGGGTAAGCTGGTTTCCCTACGTCCTTGCGGTCGCGGCCACCCTGTTTGCCTTTTCGACGATAATCTCGTGGTCCTACTACGGCATGAAGGCCTGGACCTACCTGTTTGGTGAGGGCCGGCGCAGGGAGCTAACCTTCAACACGATCTTTTGTGTGTTTGTCGTCATTGGCGCGGCGATGAACCTGGGTGCGGTGATCGATTTTGCCGACGCCGCAATCTTCGCCATGGCTCTCGTCAACATTGCCGGCCTTTATATTCTTATGCCGGTCGTGAAGAAGGAGATGAAGTCCTATCTTGATCGCTTGAAAAGTGGAGAGATTAGAAAGACGAGGGGTAACGACGCGGGCGGGGCGGACGCACGCAGCGGTCTCAGAGCATGAGATGCGAGCCGTCGCAGTAGGGTTCGTCGTCGGTGGTTTTACAGCCGCAGATATTGAATGTGCCCGTGTGATTCACCGTGAAACGTAACGGCTCAATACCGGTATCCTTGTGTGAACCATCGCAAAACGGTTGCTTCTGCGAGCGCCCGCACCGGCAATAAAAGTAGGGCTTACCCTCGGTGAGCTCGACCTGATAGGGGCTTTGCTGAGCGACAACGACCTCTTCTGCCATGCCCATCTCCATTGATCTTCTCGTGGCGTGCCGTTCGGCCAGCACCGCGCCGGGGTTTAGGGTTCCATCGCTACCGGCTTCTGCCGAAGTGGACAAGTCCGTTCGGCAGGCCACAGCAAAACCTTCAGCATAGAAATTGTCGCAGCTAGCGTGTTGCGAGAGCCACAATGGCCGAGAAAGCGCATGGACATGGTCCAGTGCCTCGCTAAACGCCCTTGCGTTAAAAGATGACTTATATAGTAAGGAATAAAGATTTTCGTATCGTGAGCGTGCGTGGGGTGTGATTATTGTGGGTAGATTTGGGGACGCAGTTCGACAGATCTCTATCATAGGTGGCGCGCTGGCGCCTGCTACGTTGCTCCTTGCGAGCGCGCCGGCAATGGCGCAGATAATCGAAGAGGAAGGTGGGCGTATACCGGGAATTCCAGAGACGTCTATTGCGTCCAGCTTGCCGCAGCACTTGGCAGATCCGAGCGGGATGCGCTCCAGGCTCGACAAACACGGCATCCAGTTTGGAATCAACTACATCGGCGAGGTGCTCGGCAATCCCTCCGGCGGGATCAAGCAGAGTGCCCACTACTCTGGCCTTCTGGAAGTCACGGTTGAAGCCGACATGGAGAAGATGTTCGGCTGGAAGGGACTAACCCTGCATTGCCCAGATAAGTCGGTTAGAGAGAGGCCCAACTTACCGATTCAGATATTATCATCAGCATCTTAGGCGAATAGATGCGGGGTCATAATGGTGCACCCAACGGGTGAAGCAAAATCTGATGCGTCCCGGCTCAATTTCGACCGCCGTCTCAAGCTGGAGTTCCACGGTTCCAGCCTCACCTCAGATGCAGGATTGCTGGCCTATCGCGAGTTAGAAGACGTCCTCGGCCTGATGGTAATCGCGGGACAAAATCTAACTGATGGACGCACGGGCAGGAACGGCAGGCATGATCTGATCGGGATGTTGCGGCAGTCTGTGTTCGGT
>JAAERO010000131.1 GCA_024230315.1 Hyphomicrobium sp. | reverse complement strand
ATCAGCTAGATTTTGTCCCGCGATTCCCATCAGGCCGAGGACGTCTTCTAACTCGCGATAGGCCAGCAATCCTGCATCTGAGGTGAGGCTGGAACCGTGGAACTCCAGCTTGAGACGGCGGTCGAAATTGAGCCGGGACGCATCGGATCACGCTTCACCCGTTGGGTGCACCATTATGACCCCGCATCTATTCGCCTAAGATGCTGATGATAATATCTGAATCGGTAAGTTGGGGCTCTATCTAACCGACTTATCTGGGCAATGCGGGTTTATAAGCATCGGTGGCCGGTCGGCCGCCCCTACAACCGAGGGGGTTCAGCATGAAGTGGATTGGATGTGGCGTAGCGGTCCTGGCGCTTCTGGTCTTGGCAACGCCCTTGCAGGCAGCGCCCGTCAAGCTGTGGGAGACGGACGGTTTTAAGGGGCCTGAGTCTGCGCTTCCAGTTCCAGCGGAAGGCTTTGCCTACGTCAGCAACATCGCCGGCAAACCGTCCGAAAAGAACGGCAAGGGCTTCATCTCGAATGTCGCCCTCGACGACGGCAAGATCATCGAGATCGAATGGGCGAAGGGCCTGAATGCGCCAAAGGGGCTCGCGCTCGTCAACGGCCCGCTTTACGCGGCCGACATCGATCAGCTCGTTGCTATCGATACGAAGACTGGAAAAATCGTGGCGCGCTACGCTGCTCCCAGCGCAAAGTTCCTCAACGACGTGGCAGCCGACGGCGCTGGCCGCGTTTATGTTTCCGATTCAGCAACGAGCACCATATGGCGCCTGGCTGACGGTACATTCGAAAAATGGCTCGACAGCAAGGAACTCAACAACGTCGATGGACTTCTTGCGCAAAGCGACAAGCTGATTATCGCTCCGTAGGGCAAGAGGCGGGAGGACGGGAGCGCTGAGCCGGCGCGCTTGTTGGAGGTATCGCTCAAGGACAAGACCATTCGCCAACTCGGCAACGGCGAGCCGATCGGCAATCTGGACGGCATCGAGCTCCTCGACGATTCGACCTATCTCGTCACCGAATTTATGGGCGGCGGTCTTTATCGCGTTGATGCCTCAGGCGCGGCCAAACTTGTGCTCGATCTCGATCAGAGCACTGCGGACATTGGTTACGTTCCGGCGAGTCGCACCGTATTGATCCCGATGCTCAGAAAGAACAAGCTGCTCGCTTTCCGGCTTCAATGACACGATCGCGGCTCACTCGGCGGCTTCTGCCTCGATCTCCAGCGTTGCAAAATAGCGCTCAGCTTCCAGCGCAGCCATGCAGCCCATTGCTGCCGCAGTGACAGCTTGCCGGTAGACTTCATCTGTCACGTCGCCGGCTGCGAATACGCCAGGAATTGACGTCGCCGTGGAGTCGGGTGTTGTCGCGATATAACCAGTCGAGGTCATATCCAGCTGGCCGCGAAACAGCTCCGTCGCCGGCACGTGCCCTATCGCTATAAAGACACCGTCGGCCGCCTGCTCCGTCACCTCGCCGGTCTTGACGTTCTTCAATTTGATGCCCGTGACGGACTTTGGTTCCTCGATGCCGACAATCTCATCGACGGAGTGATCCCATATCACGTCGATCTTCGGATTCTTGAAGAGACGGTCTTGCAGGATCTTTTCCGCACGGAGGCTGTCGCGCCTGTGCACCAACGTGACGCGCCTAGCAAAGTTGGTGAGGAAGATCGCCTCCTCGACGGCGGTATTGCCTCCGCCAACCAAGACCACGTCCTTCTCCTTGTAGAAGAAGCCGTCGCATGTGGCGCACGCCGACACGCCATAACCCTTGAACTTCTCTTCGGAGGGGATACCGAGCCAGCGCGCCTGTGCGCCGGTAGAAATGATGAGTGAGTCGCACGTGTAAACGTCGCCGGATTCGCCCTCGAGACGGAAAGGCCGCTTCTTCAGATCCACCTTGGAGATGTGATCCATTATCATATCGGTTCCGACGTTCTCGGCCTGGGCCTTCATCTGCTCCATGAGCCAGGGCCCCTGGATCACATCGGCAAAGCCCGGATAGTTCTCCACATCCGTCGTGATTGTCATCTGGCCGCCAGGCTGCGAGCCCTCGATCAATACGGGCTTGAGCATGGCGCGCGCGGCATAGACGGCGGCCGTATAACCGGCCGGCCCAGACCCGAGGATGAGGACCTTGGCGTGCTTAGGCTCTGACATCGTTCATTTCCTCCGCGGCATCGACGTTCGCTGCGCATTTTGGAATGGGGTGCTCATATAGGCCTGCAGGCCCACCGGTCAATGCGTGTGGCAAAACCGCCGCTGACAGAATTGCGTCGCCACGCGGGAACATTGGTGTGGGCGCAAATCGTTGCGCCGCTCCAGCTTGGCACGCTAGCCTAGAAGCGGAGCCTTGAAGAGGCAGCTGGGGGTGGACCATGTCGGGTGTCTTAGGAAAAATAGCAACAGCGATTTATGGGGTCTTCGATCGCGCGTGGACGGCGGTTTGTTGACCACTTATCGGCCTCCTGAACCTCATCTTTCGGCCCAATCCACAGACCGGGGCAGTGAGCTTGTGGAAGGTTGGGCTGTGGCTGTGCGCCAACGCAGTCGTCCTGTACCTCACCAATTATGGACCTCACTTCGCGTCCACTGTTCTGGACACTCATTGCGTTTCTTGTCGTGCACATCCTGATCATGGTGAGCAGCCTGCGCATCATGTATGAGGAAAAGCGCGTGATGGAAGGCTCGCTCGCGCCAGAGCACATGACCTTCTCGGCGTTCGATGCCGTCAACAACATGCCGATTCTTGCCTCCTCCGTCTTCTTCTACATCCTTGGCCTCTCTGCTCTCATTCTGACGGTTGAGAAAGCTGAACTGGCGAGCATCTTGAAGCAACGTCCAGATCTGATGAACGAATACGCAGAGTACCTTGTCTGCGCCATTGTTCGAGGTGCCCTATCGTCTATGAGCTCAACGGCGCGTGAGGCGCTTTCACTCGACCTCGGGCCTGTCATCGACAAACAGATGACTGCCATGAAGGACGCGATCAGTTCCGAAACTAAGTCGCGTCTGGAGGGCATCAAGTCGCTGCCGAAGCGTACCTAGAGCAAGATCGTTCTTGATGGAATCACTCAGCCTTCGCCCCGGATATCTCCAACAAGAACGTGAATCTTGCTCTAAATCAAGAGTGTAGAGACTGATTCACGTTTCACTTGGAAACGATTGAGGGCACCTCGAACAATGGCGCTTTTGGCTTTGTGGGTGCCGGCGGCGCGGCGTCAGGCGCGGTTGCGATGCTGGTCTGCCGCCCCTTCGCGGCGGCCTTTGCGTTGCCCTCAGGCCGTCTTGCAACGCCTTGGACGCAATTGGGGCGTCAGGTAGCCGCCATT
>JAAERO010000130.1 GCA_024230315.1 Hyphomicrobium sp. | reverse complement strand
TCGTTTCAGCGACGACGTCAAACCGTCGATCAAAATCATCCCCAGACATACCCACTACTCATTCTCCCAACGCGAAAACCACGCTTAAGAAGAACTACGTCTTAGTCATCCCGCAAGGCGGTCTTCACCGGATGCGTACTTGTTTGCTGCTGAACTTGCGGAGAAAAAAAGGATTTCGCAGCCTTCGTTGCCAGCAGGTCGGCGAGGTCGGAGCTGTGGCCAGTGCATTAGTTTTATCGCGTGCCAAATTATTTCCACTTTTGGTGGTAACGCGAGCGTTGGGTCTCGCGCTGGAGCGCGATTGAGTATTGCGTTGGGGGTTGGCTGCGTTGTTTCAGAGACTACTGGGGGCGGCTCTTGTGTTGGCGGTTGCCGGGATGGCGACGGCTCGCCCCACCATGGCGGCGCCCGTCACATATCAGTATCAGGGACCAAATTTTACCTCTGCTTCCGGCATATACAGGCCACCCCCAACGTTGAGTGTTTCTGGCTCCCTAACGTTTGGCTCTGCTCTTGGAACAAATATTGATATTTTTCTTACGCCAGGGAGCCATCCTGGACTTCTGGACTTTAGCTTCACCGATGGCGTAAACAACATAACATTTGCCACACGACTGACTACGGGATCCGTATATTGACGGACGGCTCCGGAAATATTTCGTCTTGGCGTGTAGACCTCCAGAAATTTAACAGAGATAACCCGGCCCTACCTGACAACGTGGAGATAATTACGTGTACCACCGGCAAACCCATCTGCGGTGAATTTGCCAGTACAGGAACAGGCGGAACAACTTTCGGTGATTTAGGCGAAGCAACCAACACAAGCGAAAGAGGCACTTGGTCAGTGGCCCCCATCCCACAGGAGGGCCGACTCAGGATCGAAAAACAGACAATCGGCGGTGATGCCGATTTCGACTTCGTCGTCAAAGACAGCAACAGCCAGGAAGTCGCGTCCGCCGATGATCTTGGCAACGGGGATTCCGAAAGTTTTGATCTGCCGACCGACACATACACCATCCAGGAGGTCAACATTCCGGCTGGGTGGACATTGCAGAGTGTGGCTGGTTGCGGCGCTCTCAATTCGAACGTGTCGAGCTACATTCAGTCGGTCACGGGCGATCGCAGACCGCATTAGAGCGTTTTCACGCAGCCAGAACCCAAAGCGGACATCGCGCCGAATTACAACTTGAAAATAAGTAGGGCCGCCGGGTTACCTATAACTTGCTGATTGAAACTCTTTTCACTTGAGCGGATTGTTGGGCTGGGGTTGCCGCTATCATTGGTTCATGCGCTGAGCACGATCTTGCCGAAGTGGGCTCCGCTCTCCATATGCCGCAGGGCTTGCGGCAATTCGGCGAAAGGAAAGACGCGGTCGATAATCGGTTTGAGACCGTTGAGAGTGATGGCCCGATTCATGGCCTCAAACATCTCGCGGCTGCCGACGAAGATGCCCTGGACCGTCACGCCCTTCATGAGAATGGGAATCGGATTTACTTCCCCGCCCGTAAGGACCCCGATGAGGCTAATTTGCCCGGCGATGCGCACCGCATGCAGCGATTGCGTGAGCGTGCCAGCACCGCCAACCTCGACGATGTGATCAGCGCCGCAGCCGGTTGTCAAATCGCGTACTATGTTACCCCACTCGGGCGTCGATTTATAATTGATGCCGTCTGATGCGCCGAGAGCGCGCGCACGTTCAAGCTTGTCATCGCGGCTCGACGTTGCGATAACGCGTGCGCCCAGCATGCGAGCGAATTGCAGTGCGAAAAGCGATACACCGCCTGTGCCCTGCACTAGGACGGTATCCCCGGCGGTGAGGTTGCCGGAGGCAATGAGTGCGTTCCAGGCGGTAACGGCAGCGCAAGGTAGGGTAGCGGCTTCTTCGTCTGTCAGGTGCGCAGGCACGTGCACCGCACCCTCAGCGTCGAGCACAACATATTCCGCCGCGAGGCCCGGTATGTTGCCGCCGAGTGCGCTCTTCGCCTTTTCTTCATTTATGCCTCCTTCAATCCATGTCTGCATGAACGCGCCTGCGACGCGGTCGCCTGTCTTGATCCGCGTCACGCCTGCACCAGTCGCAATGACTTCGCCAACGCCATCCGATAGCAACTGGAAGGGGAATTTCAGCTTGGGCGCGTAGACGCCGCGCACTACGAGGAGGTCACGGTAGTTGAGCGACCAAGCTCGCATCTTGACGAGAATTTCACCTGGACCCGGCTTCGGTTCGGGAACGTCTTCGCAGGACAAATTGTCAATTCCAAAACCACTCTTGAGGAGAAAAGACTTCATGATGTTGATCCATTTGCACGACCGGTCATGACCACTTTTAGCACTTAGCGGACATGGCAAGCTTACACCCGCATTCCCCAAGTAGACGCCGGATATCTGCTGCGCTAGTGGCGTAATTCCGTTATGGTTCAGTCGTTTTGGGCTATGATTTGGGGGCAGTCTTGTCACACCTTGCGGGTGAAAGCGAAAACAGTCGTCTCGACCTTGATTTTGACCGTCGCGTGAAGCTGGAATTCCAAGGTTGCCGCATCAGTTCTGACGGTGGGC
>JAAERO010000129.1 GCA_024230315.1 Hyphomicrobium sp. | reverse complement strand
CGGTCTTGTCAATGGGTAGCCCAATATAACTATCGGTTTCAGGATCAAGAAAGACGACACGGTCGTCTGAGACGCAGCAGAACACATCATCACGCAGATAGTAACGATCATGTGTCATCTAGAGGAGACGCCCGTTAAAGCTAAGAGGCGTCGCTAGCGCCGAAGTTCGCCGGAGTTGTGCTGTAAGCGTTCCTGATCGGCAACATCGAAGGCTCAATGGTGGAAAATTTGCACACCAGCTTACCGGAATGGAAACACTATATGGAAGTTGCCCATTTTACGCACTTTCGTAGGCACAACCATGACCTTGGCCGAGCAGTCACCTAATAAGAAGTTGCGTTATATGATCCTATTGAAATTCAATGTTATCCGGGAATATCCCCGCTTGCCGCCATGTATCAGCAATGGCTACGACTATGTTGAGTACCATCGCCAAAGCAGTCACTTTGCGGACCCACACTTCCTTTCGTCTCCTTAGACACGCTGCCAAGGCGGATGAGATGGCTGGTCTTTTCAAGCTTCGGCTTCATAAAGAGGTCCTCCTTTTGCAAGTTTCTGCGCCAACACCAAGGTCGCGCACCACAACAAGAGCAAAACACGCGTAATCGTCTGAGCGAAGACACGCCTCAGATTTTTGCTGCCGCACTGTAACCCTGCGCCTCTGACACGCTCAACTAGACGCATAACCGCGCATAGCGGATCGTTGCTGATGCAATGACGGTGTGAGCCTTGGCGTTCGTCAGCGCAGCACACAGAGGCAAGAGCTGATTGGGTGAGAGGCCCCCCCCCGCGCCAAACAAGACTGGGAGTTCTATGACAGGGCTCTGCGCTCGATGCGTTGGCAGCCGGTGGCCTTGAGCCCTTCGAGTTGGGCCTCAAGCGTCTGGCCGATGGTTGAGACGCGGGCATAGCCGTAGGTCGTTGGCACCGCTGAATTTCCCCCATATATTATGCAAAGGCTAACGCATTGATGGGAAAGGGGCAAGGTTTGTTTGCAAAATTTGTGATTTATGCAAAGGGTGCCGTGCTGCCTCATACAGCTCTCAAAACCGCGTCATGAGAAATTCTCTCCCCTATCTCTCCAACTTCCGCCCGTCCTGAGGCAAATACGGGGCTTCTAGGGGGCATT
>JAAERO010000128.1 GCA_024230315.1 Hyphomicrobium sp. | reverse complement strand
TTAGGAATTTACGTAAAACAACAGAAAGAATGCCATGGAAAAACACAACAACAAAAACAATAAAAACCTTACAAACAAACATAGAACAAAACACGCAACTCCACGTCAAGACAGAATAAGTAAACTGGAGCTTTATTCACGCCTACCTTATGTATCAGCGGATGCAAGTCCGCGAGACCGGATGGGAGGATGTTTACGAGTTACAAGGCGGCGAGTGCCTCACACTGTCCCAGCAAGGTGAAAGCAGGGCATTTCTTTGGGCGCCTCAGCGGTTCTGCCATACCCGGAAATTTGAAAATCCAACGGTCGCGGCCAACGAACTTCGCTCTGTTGTTCATGCCTGTTTGATATCGTGGGCGTCCAACTACGATAGAATTGTTGAGCAATTATCGGGAGGTTTCGACTCCGCGGTTTTACTATCTGGCCTGCGGCGCAGCCTTAACCCGTCTCAGATTATCTGTGCACACCACATTACTCCAGGACATGAGGGTGATGAACGGGATTATGCCCGCGCCGCTGCGGCATTTTCAGATTGTGAACTTGTGGAATACGTTTTAGATCCCTCAGACGTCTGTGTCGCCGATAATATTGAAATGCCGACCACGTCGCGACCCTCCTTCCATGTCATGACCTTAACCATGCAAAGAGCCATGGCTTCGCTTGCACAGGAACGGCATGCCGATGTCATCATGGCGGGACATGGTGGCGATCAGTTGTTTTATAATTCACCTACGCCGCTTACTGTGGCGGACTATTTTTGGCGGCGCCATGGGCTTTGGAGACCAATCGGAACGACAAAAGACCGCGCCATAGCGATTCGGAGTACGATCCCAGCCATTTTGGTAGATGCGTTTCAATATGGCGTGCGCAAGCAGCCTTACGATCCCTATCAAGATTACTTTCAGGATGCGCCCTTCTTAAATAAGGAGGCGTTTTGCGCGATCGATAAAGACCGTTTCAAACATACTTGGATCAAAAGGGCTGATGGCATCCCACCGGGAAAAGTCGACCACATTCTTGGCGTCATCGACAGTCAACATTGCTACCACGATCCTCTCGATGGCAGGCAATCCATTGATGTTGTCCATCCGCTGATTTCTCAACCCATCTTCGAACTCTGTCTGGCCATTCCCAGCTATGTGCTCGCGTCAGGCCGCTTGGATCGCGGTCTGGCGCGACAAGCGTTTGCCAAAGACGTGCCTCCTAAAATACTCAATCGTCACACCAAAGGCGTCACCACCCGGTACTTCTTGGAAGCATTCTCCCATAACGCTGAGTTCGTCCGTGAACTCCTGCTCGACGGCGAACTTGTCAATCAGAAATTGATCCTCCGTGATGAGATTGAGCCTATCCTAATGGAGCATAAACCCATTTCCCTTGACTGCTATTTCCCTTTCTTTTCATGTATCGCTACTGAAGCTTGGCTTCGCAGCGTTTCAAATGCCACGCCAGAGCCCCTGTCCAATGCGCAGCGCGGAACTGAGGTCAAGTGAGACCGTTTCATACAATCTTTGGGACAGGCC
>JAAERO010000127.1 GCA_024230315.1 Hyphomicrobium sp. | reverse complement strand
GTCCTTGATCGTGCGTTCCGCGGCACCCTGATAGCTTTCTGATTTCTGTCTCATCGTTCACTCCTGATTGGTGACGATGAGCCAAAAACACTCCCTTATGCAAAGGCCTCAATTAGTCCCATGGGCGCTGATGTCAGACAGGCGGAATACAAAAACAGACGGACTTGTGAGATCATCACAAGTCCGCATTCGCTTGAGCCGGCGAATAACACTCAGGCCCAGAGTTATGAGGGCGTGGCACGCGGGGCACACACACTCGAAAGTGGTGACTGCTGGTTGTGTGCACGTTACTAGTCGTAGCCACACCATCGAGGTTACACAAAGCTCGTGCGCCATTGCGAAACGTGTGGGCGAACGGGCCAAAACTCGTCCGACGCTGGTTGTTCTGTTACGCAGCGGTGAGCTTTTTCAACACCTCGTCGGAAACCTCGAAGTTGGCGAAGACGTTTTGCACATCGTCGTCGTCCTCTAGGGCCGCGATCATTTTCATGATCGCTTCTGCGTGCCCTTCCTCGACCTGCGTCGTCAGGTTTGGCTTCCAAACGGCTTTTACACTTTGCGCTTCGCCAAGCTTCTCCTCGAGCGCGCCAGCCACCGTGCCGAGGCTGTCAAACGAGCAGGTAATCAGATGCCTGTAAGCATCCGACTGCACATCCTCCGCACCTGCATCGATAGCGGCCTCGAAAACCGCATCCGCAGTGCCCGCAACTGGGTCATAGGCGATCTCGCCAGCGTGATTGAACATGTGCGCCACCGAACCGGTCGAACCGAGGTTGCCGCCGTACTTAGCGAAGGCGGCCCGCACCGCTCCGCCCGTGCGGTTGCGATTGTCGGTCAGCGCCTCGACCATCACCGCAACGCCGCCCGGCGCGTAACCCTCGTAGCGGATCGCTTCATAAGCTTCGCTGTCGCCGCCTAGAGCCTTCTTGATTGCGCGTTCGATATTGTCCTTAGGCATGTTCTCCGCACGCGCCGCCTGAACGGCAAGACGCAGGCGCGCGTTCATCGCTGCGTCGGGCGAGCCAACTTTGGTAGCGACCGTGATCTCGCGGGCAAGCTTGGAGAACATCTTTGCCCGTACCGCATCCTGGCGACCCTTGCGATGCATAATGTTCTTAAATTGGGAATGGCCGGCCATGGAACTCTCGCTGGTGTCGGGATATTTGGCTTTAGGGCACCTCGAAAAATAACCCATACTCCGATTTATGCGAGTCTGATGCCTGACAGATTGATTCGGGCGGGGCACGATGGCGCAAATTGGGTTTTTCGATTCCGACAGGCGGCTTGAGCTTCTGTCGAAGAAAGGTG
>JAAERO010000126.1 GCA_024230315.1 Hyphomicrobium sp. | reverse complement strand
TCTTGCGCCGCAAGGCAGGTCAATCTCAACGACAGCCGATGCTTGCTGCCCAACCGATGGTGCTGCACGCTCATCCGGTCTTTGAGGTCGCAACCTCGGCAAACCGCCATCGTCGTCAGCTACAATCTCCACCGGCACCAGACCAGCGCCGGTCCCATACTTCTTCTTCCAGTTGGACAGCAGGTTCGTATCCAGATCGTAGCGGCGTGCAATCTGAGCTGCACAAGCACCAGGTTGCTCCGCCTCAACGGCAACGCGCTGCTTGAACGCCACACTCCATCGGCGACGGGGGGTCCTTGAGCTTGATGCCATGAGCTAAGTATCCGCTTAAATCCAAGTGGACACTATGATTGCGTTCGCATGGCTATGTAAGGCGCCGTTGGCCGGACGCTTACAAGTAATGTCAAAATTAGTTCGCTAATCTGCGTCGCACTAGCCGAAGTCGCCAATTGCAGGGCAAGACGGGTAACGACCCAAACCCCCGTAATTCTTACGGAGGTATCGCGGTCACTGTCAGGCCGCATGCACCGATACCGTTCCATATTCCCGCCCACGGGGAGTGGAGCGCACGACAATCTCAACGTCTTTGCCAAGCTTATTGAGCAGCAGGAACAGGCTATTGGTCGAGAACCCGTAGAGATCCCCATTCACGAGCTTGGAGACCTTCGGCTGACTGATGCGCATCAATTCAGCGGCAGCCTCTTGATTAAGCCTGCGCGCTTTGATCGCCTTCGTGATGCGGAGTGCCAGCTCGGCCTTGACCAGCATCTCGCCGGCATCTTTCATCTTGAGATCGGCAAACACGTTGCCGCTGCTCTTTGTAACCTTTGCTCTAGTCTGTGCCATCTCACTTACCTTTGCGCTTGGAGCCATTCCTTGTGGGTTTGCTGGGCTTCTTTCAGTCTCAACCTAATCAAGTCCATGTCAGGCTTCGGCGTCTTAATGCCCTTCTTTGACTTCTTCTGGAAGGCGTGCAGCACGTACACCCGCCCGGACAGTTTGATTGTGTAGACGGCGCGGAATGTCCCGCCGTCATGACGTTCAACTACCTCAAGGACCCATGCGCCGCTAAACCCCTGCAATGGCGTCGCCTGGGGGTGCTTGTCACCACATTGGGCCACATAGAGCGCGTAGCCGAAAATCGACTGGACGTGCTCTGGGAACCGGCGCAAACAACCACGGGCGTTTCCAACCCAGAAGAGGTCTTTTTCGACACTCGCGATCTCGACCTTCCTTGCCATCTTGTCGATGTTATACCAATCTGGGTATAATTATGCAAGGTCTCAAGTCGGAATTTTGATCAACGAACTGTCTGACATCAGCGCCCATGGGACTAATTGAGGCCTTTGCATAAGGGAGTGTTTTTGGCTCATCGTCACCAATCAGGAGTGAACGATGAGACAGAAATCAGAAAGCTATCAGGGTGCCGCGGAACGCACGATCAAGGAC
>JAAERO010000125.1 GCA_024230315.1 Hyphomicrobium sp. | reverse complement strand
GTTTCAGCGACGACGTCAAACCGTCGATCAAAATCATCCCCAGACATACCCACTACTCATTCTCCCAACGCGAAAACCACGCTTAAGAAGAACTACGTCTTAGTCATCCCGCAAGGCGGTCTTCACCGGATGCGTACCATGGAAGACAAGCACGACGATTTACAAGACAAGAACGGCCAGCCCTGGAACAAGGGCAAACTTGTCGGACCCAAGCCACCCCTTCGTCCCAAGCACGTGTGGTCGATCCGAACCAAGCTCCAAGCCCTGGGACGAACCAGGGATCTGGCAATTTTCAATTTAGCCATAGATAGCAAGCTGCGCGGCTGTGATGTTGTCTCCCTCAAGGTTGAGCATGTGGCCCCGCATGGATATGCGCTTGAGCGTGCGACGGTGTGCCAGCAGAAGACCGGTCGGTCAGTTCGGTTCGAGTTGAGCGAGCAGACCCGCCAGGCGATAGAAGACTACCTTCTGGCGGCCACGGCGATCCCAACGTGCGGCTGACGGACAGGGATGAGTGCTCGACAAGCTGGACGATCTTTGTTCTCTTATTCTTTGATTGACGCATGGCAAGTGAGGAATATGAGCTATGAGTAGTGCGCCTACTGACGTGAGCGAGTATGACGCGATCGCCAAGACCGTCCAGCACTACATCGATGGCGCCAGGTCTGGCAGAGGTGACGACATGAAGCCCGCCTTCCACAAGGACGCGACGGTCTTCGGCTATGTCGGTGCCGACCTATTCGCCGGCCCCACCCAAGACCTCTTCGATTGGAACGACCAAAATGGTGCGGCAACGGGCCTCAAACCACGGATCTCTAGCATCGATCTTATCGGCTCGGTCGCTACCGTGCGGCTTGAACTTGAGAACTGGACCGGCCACCGGTTCACAGACTTGTTCACGCTGCTCAAAGTCGATGGAGAGTGGAAGATCATGAATAAGGTTTTCCACCTACATCCCGAAGGACCAGCATCATGAAGGCATACGTTGCGCGTGAATACGGCGCGGATGCACGTCTCGAACTCGCTGCCTGTTCACGTGCATACCGAGACCTTCTAATGACCGAATCGGGAATTGGAACGAGGGGACACACAGTGGCGTACCTCGTCCTCTCGTTCTGCCGATTGCTTCATCGCGTCTGATGTGAAAGTCAATTCAACGTCTGTCGACCGGGGCTACGCCGAGGTTAAGCTGACATCGGCTGGTCTGCGGGCAACGACCATTTGCCGATGCGTCGCTCGCCCGGCCGAATGTCTGCTCTTGGCAGATAGTGTTGAAAAAGTCGGTTGATCATTGGTGCGAACGCTGATTCCTGTTTGAGAGGCAGGGATCGGAGGGCACGGCGATGATGGGACGGAAAACGACGGATCAGGCGAGGTTGTTTTATGCGTTCAATCTCGAAGACCGCGTGCCACAAGATCATTTTCTTCGTCGCATCAATGTCGTCATGACCGTTGTCCTGCACGATCTACACAGCAAGCTCGCGCCGTTTTATTCATCGACCGGGCGACCATCGATCGACCCGGAAATGATGGTCCGGATGCTGCTCGTGGGCTATTGCCTCGGC
>JAAERO010000124.1 GCA_024230315.1 Hyphomicrobium sp. | reverse complement strand
GTTTCAGCGACGACGTCAAACCGTCGATCAAAATCATCCCCAGACATACCCACTACTCATTCTCCCAACGCGAAAACCACGCTTAAGAAGAACTACGTCTTAGTCATCCCGCAAGGCGGTCTTCACCGGATGCGTACGTTGCTCCTTATGTTCAGCGTGTTCCACGGATTGCGGCACGCGTAACGAGAGGACGGCCGGTTAGGCTGCTCTCAGTGAGCGAAATTGAGGGTAGTTAGGCGCGCTGTCTGTTCCGTAGGGAACACGTGGTGCGAGGTCGCAGCGCGCTGCAAAGATCAGTCAGGCTGTGAAGATCGGGACGCCAGGACGGAGAGCACGTCATCTTCGCTCGCATCTTCGGGCAGGGCGTGGAAATTTGCGTCCACCTGGAGCGCCTGCTCGAGCAGATGGTGGAATTCTTCGCGGTTGACCTCCACCGTACCGAATTGACGCAAGTGGTCGGTGACGAACTGTGTGTCGAGCAGAATAAAACCGCCTTGGGCCAGTCGGGCGGCCAGATACACCAGGGCGATCTTTGAAGCATCACGTGTACGAGAGAACATGCTATCGCCGAAAAACGCTCCATTGAGGGCGACGCCGTAAAGGCCGCCTATGAGTCGTTCTCCGTCCCAAACCTCGACTGTATGACAATGGCCAAGCTCGAAAAGTTGGCTGTAGAGAATGCGAATGCGCTCATTGATCCAGGTGGAGCGGCGGCCCGGGCGCGATGCAGCGCAGCCGTCGATTATAGCCTCGATGTCTGTGTCGATCTTGACTGTGAAAGGTGATGTGCGAAGCGAGCGCGCCAACCGGCGGGGGATGTGGACGGCATCGAGCGGAAGAATACCGCGGTGCTGCGGCTCGATCCAATAGAGCGCGGCATCATCGGCGCTTTCGGCCATGGGAAAGATGCCGCACGCGTAGGCCTTCAAGAGGACCTGCGGCGTGATCTCGATGACGATGTCGTCGCGCGAAGCCATGTGGCGGCGGGCTCTAACGTTTTTATCTCTTCAAGGCTAGCATAGACTTCGTTACGCGGCGGCATAATGAGCAGGAGAGAGAACCCCAGCACCACATTCGTTATGAATTCTATGACTTTGCGAGATATTTTTCGAGCCAGTGGATGTCATACAGCCCATTGACGATGTCGGGCTGGAGGATCAAATCGTTAAACAACGGGATTGTTGTCTCGATTCCGTCAATCACGAATTCCGACAGTGCCCGCCTTAGCCGCATAAGGCATTCGTTGCGCGTCTTACCGTGGACGATCAACTTGCCAATAAGGCTGTCGTAGTACGGGGGGATGCGATAGCCCTGGTAAACACCAGAATCCACGCGCACGCCGAGCCCGCCGGGCGGATGCCAATAGGTGATCTGCCCCGGCGAGGGGCGGAACGTACGCGGATTTTCTGCATTGATGCGGCATTCGATGGCATGGCCTGAGAAGGTAATGTCACTTTGCCGGTGCACGAGTTGCGCTCCGGAGGCGACGCGGATCTGTTCTAAAACGAGATCGATCCCGGTGATGGCTTCGGTTACCGGGTGTTCGACCTGCAGACGCGTGTTCATCTCGATGAAGAAGAACTCGCCGTCCTCATATAGGAACTCAACGGTGCCAGCGCCGCGATAGTTGAGCTCGCGCATGGCTTCGGCCACCGTGTCGCCGATTTCTTTTTGCGCTTCCGCGTTGAGTGCGGGTGAGGGGGCCTCCTCCCATATCTTCTGATGGCGGCGTTGCAGCGAGCAGTCGCGCTCGCCCAAATGAATGGCGTTGCCTTGCCCGTCCCCAAACACCTGAATCTCGATGTGGCGGGGCTTGGTGAGATACTTTTCCATGTAGACGGCGTCGTTGCCGAACGCGGCTTTGGCTTCTGCCCGTGCAGTCGAGAGCGCAAGCCCTAAGTCGGCGGCCGTGTGAGCGACCTTCATTCCGCGACCGCCACCGCCTGCCGTGGCTTTGATCAGCACCGGGAACCCCATGGCCTTGGCGACCTTCATCGCCTCAGGTTCGCTGGTGACCGCGCCATCCGAACCGGGCACGACGGGGATGCCAAGTTTCTTGGCGGTCTCCTTGGCCTCGATCTTGTCCCCCATGACTTGGATGTGCTCTGAGGTGGGGCCAATGAATGTGATCTGGTGCTCTTCTAAGATCTCGGCGAAGCGCGCGTTCTCAGACAGGAAGCCGTAGCCTGGATGGACCGCATCGGCGCCGGTGATCTCGCAGGCCGAAAGCAGGCGGGGAATATTCAGATAACTTTCAGCGGCTGCTGGGGGGCCTATGCATACGCTCTCGTCGGCGAGGCGTACGTGCATAGCGTCGGCGTCTGCTGTGGAGTGCACGGCGACAGTCGCAATGCCGAGTTCCTTGCATGCGCGCTGGATGCGCAATGCAATCTCACCCCGGTTGGCGATCAGGACCTTGTCAAACATGTATTACGGGTCTCGTTGATACGCGGATGGTGGGGCTCTATTCGATGATGACGAGCGGTTCGCCGAACTCCACCGGCTGGCCGTTCTCGAAGAGGATGGCTGAGACCTTGCCCGCGTTGGGTGCGGGGATCTGGTTCATCGTCTTCATGGCTTCGATAACCAACAGTGGGTCGCCCTCCGAGACGCGCGTGCCGATTTCTATAAAGGCTGCTGCTCCCGGTTCCGGCGAGAGATAGGCCGTGCCGACCATAGGCGATTTGACGGCGCCTGGGTGTTTGGCCGGATCAACGGCTGCAGCCGCTGCTGCGGGTGGCGCGGCTGCGGCGGGTGCTGCCAGGGGCACGGTGGCGGCAATCGGTTGCACGGAAAGCTCGCGTGCCACGCGGATCTTGAGACCGCTCTTCTCGAACTCGATCTCGCTGAGGCCCGTATCGTCGAGAATTTCGGCGAGCTCGCGGATCAGCCGCTGCTCGGCTCCGGAAGCCTCGCCCTTATCCTTGGCCGTCATACGTTGCTGTCCCCTCTTCTGCTGCTCTTCCTGCGGCCTTGCGCCCTTCCTACTCACGGTTTTGTGCCTGCGAGCGTCTCCGCCATGGCCTCTAGAGCGAGCTCGTAGCCCTTTGGACCAAGGCCGCAAATTACTCCCTTTGCCGCCTGTGAAACATAAGAGTGCTGTCTATAGGCCTCACGGCGAAAAATATTGGAAAGGTGAACCTCAATGACTGGTAGCTCCGCTGCTTGCAACGCATCGAGCAGCGCGATCGAGGTGTGCGAGTAGGCGCCAGCATTAACGATGATGCCGGACGCGTTATCGCGCGCTTCCTGAATCCAATTGACGAGTTCGCCCTCGTCGTTGGATTGCCGGAACTCGATCGCGAGCCCGACAGCCTTAGCACGCGCCTTGGTCCGCGCGCGCACGTCGTTGAGCGACTCATGCCCGTAAACCGCGGGCTCGCGCTTGCCTAGCAAATTAAGGTTGGGTCCGTTGAGGACGTAGATCGGTTTTGCCATGGGTTCCTTCTGTCGCCCAAAATACATTGGACTCTGGCACGTCCGCGAGCGGAATGGGACCACTCGTGTACCAGCTTTCCCGCACCTGCGAAAGGCCAAGCGGCCGACAGGGATACGAGGCGATTAACAGAAAGAACAACCTTGCTTGCGCAGCTCGTCGACGTGGGTCGAGAGCTGCTCGTAGAGGTTTTGTGGCGCACCGGGTATGGAACGGTCACCGACGAGGAAGTACGGCGTTCCGTTAACCCCCATTTTTTGCGCAAGAGCCTCAGATTGCGCGATTTCGTCTTTGATCTCGTCGGAGTCCATGTCCGTCTTCAGCTGCTCCATATCGAGACCCAGCTCCTCAGCAAGCTTCAGAGCCGATGCTTCATTTGCTTGGCCGCGCGCTTTAAGGAGAGCGCGGTGTAATTCCCAGTACTTACCCTGGTTTTTTGCGGCGAGCGCCACACGCGCGGCCTCTGTAGATTCCTTCGATAGGATGGGTAGCTCTTTAAATACAACGCGCACTTTGGGATCCGACTCCACGAGCTTTGCGACGTCGTCCAAGCCACGCTTGCAGTAGCCGCAATTGTAGTCGAAGAACTCCACCACAGTGATATCGCCGTCGGGATCGCCTGCAACAGAAGCATTGGGATGCCGGAATAATTCTTTGGCATTCTCTGCGATGGCGACTTTGAGCCTATCGGCGTGCTCCTTCTCAAGCTTGGCTTCAAGCGCACCTTGTACCTCAACCAAAATCTCAGGGTTTTTGACGAGGTAGTCCTTAATGATTTGCTCGATTGCCTGCTTCTGGTTGGGGTCGATCTGTCCCGAGCCGGCTGGTGTCGTTGAGCTTACAGCTTGCGCCGTGTCGGGAGCGGCGACTGTAGCTGGCGCTTTTTCAGATTGCCGGCCAATTACGAAGAGAGCTGCGAGCACAAGCAGCGTAGGGACAGCCAGAAGTAAGACTTTGTGCTCTGACAACGTGTGGAGAAAACTCGTTCGTGAGGTTGAGGACATTTAGTGGGCCTTATGAAGATTATGGCGGCATGGCAGGGCCGGACGCATTTGCGTCCCGCGATGTGGCGCATCGCTTGGGTTCACGTGCGAGGCTTATAGTTTATTATGTCGTCATTCTTCAGCCATTCCGGCGTACCCGTTCGCAGCTTTATCTGCGCGCGCTTAGCGAAAATTTGCGCTTGTTTCAAGTTGCCTTCCTGAAAGTACGCTTGAGCGATCATCGCGTCGGCTTTGGGCCGCTTGCCCTGTTTGTAGTAGCCGTTGGCGAGCAGGCGAAAAGCCCTAGAGTTCTGATCGTCGACAAGCGATCGCCGCAGCAGCTTCACCGATTCGTTCGTGGCCGCTTTGCTGTTTTCGTTTTGCAGCGCTGCTGCGAGCTGGACGCGCATAAGACTGGAGTCCGGAACGAGCTTAAGGGCTTGGCGCAAAGAGGGAATTGCGTCGCGCATTTTGCCCGAGCGCATGAGGAGGTCACCCTTTAGCTCCCAGAAATAAGGGTTGCTTGGCCGGTCGCGGATGAGCGAGTTGGTCTCCGCTAGTGCCGCCCGCAGCCCGCCAGCGCCGTCTTGGAAGAAGCGCGCGATGGCGCGCGCATATCTTGCCGGTAGAGACTTGTCCGTAGCAGGGTAGCGATTAAACACGATTCCTGGGCGCTCTAGGTAACCCGACAGCTTCGCGCGCATAAGATCGTGCCGCAATTGGAGCTGCGGCGGATCCTTCGCGTTATAATACGGGCTGCGCATTACGCGCTGGCGCAAACGTGCAATGCGGTTGGTCGAGAGGGGGTGGGAGCGAGCGAATGCGTCCTTGTAGGCTTCTGATATGTACTCCTGCTGGGCGAAGCGTTCGAATGTCTCCAGCATGCCCTGGCCGGACTGCTTCGTTGCGTTGAGCAATTGGAGACCGGCTTGGTCAGCAGCCGACTCCTGAGAACGGCGCTCGGCCATGAGCCCGCGCATGATCACTTCGTTGCCGCCATACATGATACCCTGGCCCGCGCTTCCGACGTCGCTACCGGAGTCGCCACCGGCAACACCGCCGGCCACCATGAGTCCAATGCCGAGAATTTGCGCTAGCAGCGCACGCGTTTGATCTTGAGCGATACGTGCGCGCAAGGCAGCCATGTGCCCACCTGTGATGTGACCGGTTTCATGCGCGAGGACGCCGATCACCTCATTGGGCGACTTTGCCTGGAGGAGTGTGCCCGTGTGAATGAAGACATTGCGACCGTCGACGACAAAGGCGTTAAAGTTCTCATTCTGCACGATGCGCACTTTGATACGGCCCGATCCCAACCCCGCCGCTTGAAAAACCGGGCTGGCATAATCACTAAGGAGCTTTTCGATCTCAGTGTCGCGTATGAGGGGTAAGCCTTGCGCGTCCGCTGGCGTGGCCATGGCAGCAAGGGTGAGCGCCCACGCGCCGGCGAGCACCGCACGACGGGCGCCGCGCGATTCGGTTGCCATCCAGGACGCCATGAAGTTGATCTCGATCGTCATCTGCAACGGACCTTTTTCAGGACATGGGCTGAGACGCTACACATGGACCCGAAATTAGGGATACCGGCCCCTCAATTGCAAGGTTGGCGGTCGGCGAGCCCCCGACATATAAGTTGCCCTTATTGCCGCTGCGGGCCAAGAGGGCGCCATTAGTGTTGCCCTCAATCAGAGCACTGCAGGCTGGCGAGAATAGGGCACAAGAGGGGACATCCCCTTATGGTGCGGTTGAATCAGGAGGTTTTCAGGTAGCAGCATGGCTGAACGCTCCACGATCAAGCGTCCCGCATTGGCAACGTCGCCGTTGGCGGAAGGGTCCGCGCGGAGCCAGATCCCCAGCTTCATGGTCATGGACGTGATGCGGGCTGCGCTGGCGCACGAGTCGGCCGGGGGCAGCGTTATGCACATGGAGGTGGGCCAACCCGGCACGCCCGCGCCGAAAGCTGCGCGCGCCGCCGTGGCACGTGCGCTCGAGGCGGATACGCTCGGCTACACGATGGCGCTGGGCTGCGATCGGCTGCGCGAGCGCATCGCGCGCCATTACAACGATTGGTATGGTGTAATGCTCAATCCGGAGCGCGTCGTAATGACGACGGGGTCTTCGGCAGCATTCGTCCTGGCCTTCCTCGGCGTGTTCGACGCAGGTGATGCGGTGGCATTGCCCTCGCCAGGCTATCCCTGCTACCGGCATATCCTCACGACCTTGGGCCAGAAGCCGGTGACCATTCAGACCGGTTCGGCGACGAGATGGATGCCAACAGCGGACCAACTTGCCGGCGCAGTCCGCCAGGAGAGCGTCAAGGGGTTGCTCATCGCTAGCCCGGCAAACCCCACCGGGACAATGTTGGAAGAGGGGCGTCTTGCCGAGCTGGTGCGCGTGTGCCGCCAGGAGGGCATCTGGTTCATATCCGACGAGATCTACCATGGGCTGACTTACACGCGCACGGCTGAAACAGCGCTGGCGCACAGCGACGACGTCATCGTCATCAATAGCTTTTCTAAGTACTTCTCGATGACCGGTTGGCGGGTCGGCTGGATGGTGGTTCCAGATAGGCTCGTGCGCGTATTGGAACGTCTGGCACAGAACTTTTACATCTCGCCACCGGCTGTGGCGCAGGCTGGGGCTCTTGGCGCATTCGATGGGATGGACGAGCTGGACGCCAATCGGCGTGTCTATGCACAAAACCGCACGCTGCTTTTGGACGAGCTGCCAAAAGCGGGGTTCGAGAATTTCGCACCCGCGGACGGCGCTTTCTATCTCTATTGTGACGTGAGCTCTCTGACCAATGATAGTCACGCCTTCGCCCGTACCATACTTGAGGAGACGGGCGTCGCGGTCACGCCCGGTATCGACTTTGATGCGGAGCGGGGCCAACATTTTATTCGTTTTTCGTATGCAGGGACGACAGAGGACATGGCGGAGGCGGTGCGTCGCCTGAAACGTTGGTCGGATCAGCGCCGGCAGGCCTGAAGGGACGTTCGCTGCAAACAAATTGCGCTACACTTATGTTTGCGCCGACGGATCGCGCGTACGTCATGCGTTTACTGAACCAACAGCAGCCGGTCCCCCCGAACCGTCGCTGTTTGGATCAGATCAGGAGAGGTTCATGAATTATTTGTCACGTGCGGTCGCCGTCACCCTGTTGGCGGTGTCCATACCGGCCACGATAGTCGTGGCTCAACAGGCCGAGCAGGAGCCGGTCGAGTCGAAGAAAGAGTCCAAGGGCCTGTCGCCGGAGACGAGTGCGCGGCTCGACGACGGTCGCATCGCAATGGCTAAGACGGCGCTGAAACTCAATGAAGAGCAGGAAAAGCTTTGGGCCCCGGTCGTAGAGCAGGTCCGCGCTGACTACGCTGAGCGCCGCAAGAGGCGCGAGCAGTGGCGCGAGAAGCGTGCAGAGCGGCGCGACGGGCGAGGCCGCGATGAGCTCACGTTGCCAGAGCGGGTTGAGCGCAGCAGTGAGCGGATGACCACGCGCGCGACCAGGATGAGTGAGCGTGCGGAGAAAACCAAAGAGTTTGCCGAGGTTCTGAAGCCGTTCTATGCCTCCCTTTCTGATGAGCAGAAAGAGGTCGCCGACGTCCTGCTGGGCCGGTTTGCCAGTGGCATGAAGCGTCACCGGCACCACGCGGGCAAGCGTATGTGCGGTGGCCGCGGTGGCGGGCGTCACGGCGGCCGTCGAGGAAGCTGGCACTAACTGTCTTTTCGGTTTTCACTGCCACTCGACAAGTGACAAAGGGCCAGAGGATGCCTCTGGCCCTTCCCTGTCTTTGGGCGTCGAGCCACGTCGGCTGACGTCGTAAAAAACCCTTTGGACAAAAGGACTTCCATCTGATCTCCGTCTGTGACTGTCGGCGCGAGTCGGTTAGTATCGCCGTTTGATTGATGGTCCAATTGATGGGCTGGCGACAAGCGGGAAACAGATCATGGGGCGCTCGATCCACAGGCTCACCGCCGTCAAGGTCAATGCGCTCAAGCGACCGGGCTACCACGCCGACGGCGCTGGGCTCTATTTGAAGATCCAAGACGGTGGCTCCCGCTCATGGGTGTACCGCTTCATGCTCAATGGTCGCAGACGCGATTGTGGGTTAGGGCAAGCATCCGGCAATAAGCTTCGCTCACGCGCGCCAGTTGGCCGAAGACTACCGCCGCGTGGTCGCCAGTGGTGTGGCCCGATTGAACAGCGAGCCGCTGAGCGCGCCCAGGCCGCCAATCAGATGACGTTCGAGCAGTGTGGCCGAGAGTTTTTCGGCGCACATGAACCAGCCTGGACAAACGCCGAGCACCGCCGGCAGTGGCTCGCGACGCTTGCCTCTTACGTTTTCCCCTTGATCGGTCCGCAGCCGGTCGCGGCCGTCGATACGGCCGCGGTCCTCAACGTGTTGACGCCGATCTGGAATGAAAAGCCCGAGACGGCCAACCGCATTAGGGGCCGTATCGAGACGGTCCTCGATTGGGCGAAGACAAAGGGCTATCGCGACGGCGAAAACCCTGCACGATGGCGCGGGCATCTACAACATACATTGCCGGCACCGCGAAAACTGCACCAAGTCGTACACTTTGCGGCCTTGCCCTACCACGAGGTCAGTGACCTGATGGCAGCACTACGCGAGCAAACGAGTATTACCGCCCGAGCGCTTGAGTTTTTGATCCTCACGGCCTCTAGGGCTGGGGAAGTACGTGGTGCGCGCTGGGACGAAATCGACGTTGACGACAGCATGTGGGCGCTACCGCCGGGACGGATGAAGAGCGGCAGGAAACACCGCGTGCCCATACCTCTCCGCTTTAGTCCGGTTCAATAGGAGACACCTTCGAATGCCCGGCATTCGTGGGTGTCTTGAATGAGGCGACGCATCGTGAGTGGTTGTCTTGCCACCATGTTTTCGAGACATCGCGCGACAAGGCGGCC
>JAAERO010000123.1 GCA_024230315.1 Hyphomicrobium sp. | reverse complement strand
GGACTTTTTTGTGTCGTCCGGCGTCATAACAACGGCCTCGATGTCGGCGCGAAAGCTCTCCCACCTAACAAGCTTGTCGATCGCCTCAAGCCGATCACCTTTCTTCGACAGCAGCTCAAGCCGCCTGTCGGAATCGAAAAACCCAATCTGCGCCATCGTGCCCCGCCCGAATCAATCTGTCAGGCACGACACTCGCATGGATCGGCGAATGGGATATTTTTCGAGATGCCCTACAGTTAAGGGCGCCACATTTATGGCGCCCTTTTCATAAAGCCGAACCGTACGCCACCTGCGCTCAGAAGCAGCGCAGCTCACCTTCGACCTGCGCGCGCTTCAGGTTGTTTACCATCTCCAAGTACGGCGTATGAGTGCGGAACATGGAGGCGTTCTCACCGCCCCTTTGGCGCACCGACATGACCGTCTCGGCTTGCTCATACTCCTTGAAGGGCAGGATCGCAGCGATCGCGTCGATCGAACACGAACACTTCTCGAGCACTGTGGGCGTCCGACCATTGACCTGCATACAGGCATACACATAGTCGGCACGCGCATACGTCGGATAGTCGTTGGCGGGCAGTTCGACAGCCTTGGCCATCGAGCTTGTCAATCCCATGAGTACCGCGACGAGAGTAGTGACATGTGCCTTCATTCGAGACCCTCCACGCCAGGAAGTGTGATCCGCTCTTGAAGCTTCAGATCGCCCACGAGCGGGTTATTATACGTCGAGTGCATGTCGACGACCTCACCAGGCACTTGCTCGCTGATAACGATAACGAACTTCGCTTTTTCCCAGCCTTCCATCTTGCTCGCATTCTCATCGTCGACGTAGGGCGTTACCGAGATACGGTAGGCGTCGATTGGCTTGCCCTTGTATTCGAGCTTGATTGGCTCGACCGTGGCCTTGTCCTTCAGGGCCATGCTAAACACCCGCTTCAGGTACGAGTGCTTACCGCCTGACAAATTGGAGAAGCTGCTCACGGCCTGCTGCAAATAGACGATGAAGATGGGATTGATCGTCAGATCAGGGATTTTTTGCAGCTCGCGTGCTCGCTCGCCAGTGTAAATCTGCAATTCGACGTCCTTTTCGCCCGTGGGCTTGGTCGCGACAATCTTGATATTGATTTCATCCGAGAACGGCTCACCCAGAAGCTTAGCGTCGGAGACACTGCGATTGAATTTGTACTCGACCTCACTACCTTGCTCGACATTCGCCAGGTGCTTGTGGTTGAAGATCAAGCTGGTCGCAGAGGGTTCATCGGCGGCGGCCGCTGAGGCAACGCCGGACCAAAATGCAAAGGGAAGCGCCAGGAGGGCGCATACACCAAGAAAGAGCCGCATACTCAAGTTTCCTTCCTAATCAAGTGTTTGATGCATCCGCTTTGGGCCTGTTCTAACCTCATAGGCGCGGGCGCGTCCACTGCCGGCGCCTTAAAAATTAGTCACTTATTACTAACGCGGCCGTGTGTGCAGGTTCCGGCAATTGCTTGGAAGTAGGCGCTACTAGCGGAGAAAAAGCCCAAATGCCCTGGGGCCGTCACCGACCTCGACCTCCCCCGCAACCGCCAGTTTGGCGGTATCGATGCGCATCAGAACGTTGTCGAACCAGCACGCAACATAGACGTATGAACGCACCGGGTCCGCTGCAATGCCCTCAGGATAGTCCCCCACCGCAAGCGTCTTTACCACTTTCAGAGTACCGGTATCGATGACGCTCAGCGTATTGGCGTACTGGTTCGTCACAAAGGCGCGCCCGCCGTTCAACGCCACCGCATAGGGCCTCCGTCCCACAGGAATCGTCGCAATCACCATGCGGCCGGCAATATCAATCACGCTCACATCGTTGCTGCCAACGTTTGCCGTATAGGCACGACGGCCGTCCGCGCTGATGGTGACGCCGAAGGGCCGTTCGCCAACCGGCACGCGATCGATGCGCTCATTCATCTTTGTGTCTATCAGAGAAACTTCATTGCTATCGCGATCCGCCGATAGGACCAGTGCCCCATCAGGTGTGACCGCGACTCCGGAGGGAGACTCTCCGACTGCAACCTCAGCCGTCACGACGCCCGCATCCGGATCGACGACGGAGATCTTATCGGCGTGCCAATCCGCAACGTAGACCATTCCAGTCGACGGGTGGGCTGCGATGCCAAGCGGACCGCCGCTCATCGTGAGGCGCTTGGCTACCTGGCGCGAAATCACATCGACGATAACAAGCTCATTGCCTTCCGGCGCGGTGACAAAGGCGCGCTTGCCGTCACTGGAGAGCGCAATGCCCGCAGGCTTTCCACCGATCTTGATCTCGTCTACCATCTTGAAGGTGGCAAGATCGACAATCGAAAGTGATTGGCCTGACTGATTGGTGATAAACGCTTCGCGCGGTGCGGGCTCGTCACTAGCGCACGTTGCGCTTGCCGCGATGACAAAAACGGCAAGCGCTGCATGCCAGCTCCTCAATTGGCCCCGCGCCTTCATCCGCCCACTAGCCGCCAGCTTCAACCTTTTCTTTAAGCGCATCGAGTCCGCCGCGAAAAACACCCTTCACTGCTTTTACAGCGGCCTCGTCGCTAAGCTCAGGGGGCGGATTGTTGTTCATGAACCCGCGATAGAATGCGCCCTTCCATTGGACGGTCGACTTATCGCCCTCACCCTTGACGCTCAGCATCGAGGAATAGTTATTGACGGGCAGCACCTTCACGTCGACGTCGGTAATCTCATATTTGTAACGCTTATTCTCCACATCGTACTTAATCAGCTTCTCTGCGATTATGCCGCCCGACTGCAACGTGAGCACGCGCGTGGCATCGACCGTATTTTCTCCGTTGCCTTCCAGTTTGGCGACGGCAGGATGCCAACTCATGTCCTGAAAGTTGCCGATGACCTCCCATACTTTTTCGGGCGACGCATTGATTTCCACGGTCTCGATTACCTTTTGCCGCGTAGGTCCGTGCGCAATGGCCGCGACCGGCAGTAGGATTGCCAGCGCGAACGCGAGTGCAAAGGCTCTGACCATGGGATCCCTCCAAACGTTGGATCAATATTTCCCGTAATTTGTCCCGACCATAGTCGGCCAGGCGGACCTTCGCAATTGTCGCAGCCTTGGCAAAGCGCCGCATTCCAGATGGTGTTGTTCTGGCGAACCGTCCGTGCTTTGTTGCGGCCCGCGCGAAGGAGACCGCATCATATGACCGCACGAGACGAAGGCGCCGGATTGGGCGAGCGCCCCACATCCGAGCTTTACGAGAATGTCACTTGTCCGTTCTGTGGACTCTTGTGCGACGATCTAGAGATCAGCCGCACGGGGAGCACGTTGAAGGTTCTCAAAAACGGATGCGGGCGGGCACACGGCGGCTTTGAGCGCACCCTCCACGATGCCCAGCCGATGGTCAAGGGCAAGGCGGTCGAACTGTCTCAGGCCATAGAGGCCGCGGCGGGATTGATCAAGAAAGCTCAGCTTCCCCTTTTTGGCGGCATAGCCACGGACGTGGATGGCGTGCGTGCAGCCTTATCTATCGCCGACCGCTCATGCGGCGTCATTGATCACGCACTGAGCGAAGGCCAATTTCGCAACCTCAAAGTCTTGCAATCCAACGGTTGGATCATGTCCACGCTAACGGAGGCACGCAACAGGGCGGATCTGTTCATTATTGTGGGCACGGACGCGCACAAGTTGCATGGCCGATTCTTCGAGCGCATCGTTTGCACTCCAGAGTCCATGTTTGAAGATATGTCCTCCAAGCGAACCGTGGTCTTCATAGGTGAAGGCCTCGATACTTCGGCCGCCATGGGGCCGCGGATCGACGAGGTCATTACCCTCCCCTGCAAGTTAGACAAGGTTGGAGAAGTGCTGGCGGCACTTCGCGCGCGGCTGCGCGGCACCGACCTCAAGGCTCTGGAGCCAGCCAACGATGCAACAGGCATGGTATCGGGGTCCAAACGGACCGGATTCTTATCGAATTTGTTGCCAAAGCAGCGCACCGCGAAGACACCGTCCTCGCCTCGCACTCAAACAATCGACGGTGTTTCGCTTGCCGACATCGATGCACTTGCCGAGCGCTGCAAGAACGCGCGCTATGGCGTGATGGTGTGGGCGCCACCAGGCTTGAACTTCCCGAACGCCGATCTGACGGTGCAGATTATTTCCGATGTCGTGAAAAATCTCAATGTCACGACACGGTTCGCTGGCTTGTCGCTCGGCGGTAACGATGGCGTGGTCAGTGGCGCCGCGGTTGGCGGTTGGCAGACGGGCTACCCGTTGCGCGTCAGCTACGCCACCGGCAAACCTGAGTACGACTCCTACCGCTATTCGATCGGCCGGATGCTCGCGGAGAAAGAGGGCGACCTTCTGCTCTGGATCGCAACTTTCTCACCTGACATCGTTCCTCCGGAAACCAACCTTCCAACGATTGTTTTGGGCACGCCGGGCCTTAAGCTGAAGAAGACTCCCGACGTATTCATCCCCGTCGGCACACCCGGCATGGATCACGCCGGGATCCTTGTTCGTTGCGACAATGTCGTCTCTCTTCCACTCAAGAATTTAAACCGGGCGCCACTACCTCGAGCGGCTGACGTGCTCGCCGCCTTGGAAGCAGCCCTATGAACGTGAGCACGATACGATGCTGATCAAGCTTTCCGGCGGAAAGGTCTATGACCCCGCTAACTCGGTGAACGGCGAAGTGCGCGACGTTTATGTCGACGGCGGCAAGATCGTCTCACCCGATTATGGCGCCCGCGTTGACAAGGAATACGATCTCAAGGGCCGCGTAATAATGGCGGGCGCCATCGATCCCCATACGCATATCGGTGGCGGCAAGGTCACGATCGCGCGCACTCTTATGCCCGAAGACCATCAGATGGACGAAGTCGCGCACACGGAATTGACCCGCGCCGGCACGGGTCATGCGCTGCCGTCGACCATGATCACCGGGTATCGCTATGCGGAGATGGGGTACACTGCCGGATTCGAGCCCGCCGTCCTTCCCGCCAACGCCCGCCAGGCGCACATGGAACTCGGCGACACGCCCATGATCGACAAGGGCGGGTTTGTCATGCTGGGCAGCGACGATTTTATCCTGCGCTTGATATCGGAGAAGAAAGATTTCGAGCTCATCAAGGATTACGTCGCCTGGACGATGCGCGCGGCCCAGGCGATTGCCGTCAAGATCGTTAATCCGGGCGGCATCAGCGCGTTCAAGTTCAACCAGCGCAAACTGGATCTCGACGAGCGCCACCCATATTACGACCTCACTCCGCGCGATATTGTTGTCACGCTGGCCCGCGCCCTCATAGAGCTGGGCGTCACGCATCCTGTGCACGTGCACGGCTGCAACCTTGGCATTCCCGGCAACGTGGAATCGACGCTCGCCACCATTCGTGCCGCCGACGGCTTGCCTTTGCACCTAACCCATATCCAGTTCCATAGTTATGGTACCGAGGGCGATCGTCACTTCTCCTCGGGCGCGGCACGCATCGCCGAGCTTCTCAATAAGAACCCCAATGTGTCGATCGACGTCGGGCAGGTTTTATTCGGTCAAACCTGTACGGCCTCCGGCGACAGCATGCGCCTCTACGCCGGCGCGAAACACGCCGACCCCAAGCGGTGGGTCGTCATGGACATCGAGTGCGACGCGGGCTGCGGCATCGTACCCTTCCGCTATCGCGACAAGAGCTTCGTGCACGCTCTCCAGTGGGCGATTGGTCTGGAGACGTTCTTGTTGTGTGAGGATCCCTGGCGAATTTTCCTCACCACAGACCATCCCAACGGCGCACCCTTCTTCTGCTATCCGCACCTCATCAGACTGCTCATGGACCGGGGCTTCCGCCAAGACATGATGCAAAAGGTCAACCCGGATGCGCTGAAATATAGCTCGCTGCCCACGTTGAACCGCGAGTACTCGCTCTATGAGATCGCAATCCTCACGCGCGCAGGCCCGGCTCGCAGCCTCGGCCTAAAGGACCGGGGGCATTTAGGTCCGGGCGCGAGCGCCGACATTACCGTCTACTTTGATAAAGCCGACAGAGAAGCCATGTTCACCAAACCTGAGCTGGTCTTCAAAAATGGTGAGCTGATTGTTCGTGATGGCAAGGTCATCAAAGTCGTCCAGGGTGCAACGCACGTGTCGCGCCCCGAATACGACAAGGCCATCGAGAAGCCATTGAAAGAATACTTCGATCGTTATCACACCATGCGCATGGAGAACTTCAAGCTAAGCGACGACGAGATCATTGAGGGCGGGCGCGGTGAGATCGTCGTGCAACCGACCAAGGCCAGGACACAATGAAGGCTAACGGCATCACCATCGACGACACGTTCGCCGAGGCGTTCGGCATGAGTGCCACAGGCGTGATCGTCACGGCTGACTCGCCTAAATGGGCGCGCCAGGCCACCGTCACCATGAGCGGGTTTGGCACGTCGGTTATTGGCTGCGGTGTGGAGGTCGGAATCGACAGGGAACTAGCCCCTTATGAGACGCCGGACGGCCGCCCCGGCGTGCGCGTTCTGTTGTTCGGCTTCTCGCCCGATGCACTTCTCCCACAGCTCAAAAATCGCGTTGGCCAATGCGTTCTAACGAGCCCCGGCTCGGCCTGTTATGCCGGTGTTGAATCTAAGACGCGGATCGCACTTGGCACTGGCCCGCGCTTTTTTGGCGACGGCTATCAGACGGCAAAGCTCCTCGGCAAGAAAAAATATTGGCGCGTACCTGTGATGGACGGCGAGTTCGTCATAGAGGAAACCACCGGTGTCGTGACCGAAGCCGTCGGTGGCGGCAACGTCATACTCCTTGGCACCGACCGAGCAGGCTTGCTCGAAGCCACGGAGATGGCAGTAGCCGCCATCGGAAAGGTTCCCGACGTGATCACGCCGTTTCCCGGCGGCATCGTGCGCTCTGGCTCAAAGGTGGGCGCCAAGTACGATGGCATGATCGCTTCGACGAACGATGCCTTCTGTCCAACCCTGCGAGGTGCCGTCAAAAGCGAGCTCGCTCCCGATACGGTCTCCGTGCTCGAAATTGTCATTGATGGGCTCACGTCGCAGGCCGTTGCGAACGCTATGAAGACCGCCATCGACACAATCATCAAAGAAGGATTGGACAAGGGTGTCACCCGTATCAGCGCAGGAAACTATGGGGGCAAGCTCGGCCAGCACCACTATCATCTGCGGGAGTTGCTGCCATGAGTGGTCTCACGTTTCGCCTCAATACCTATCCCGATGAGCGCATCGACCTTTCACCGCTCATTCCAAGCAGGCTAGCCTCACTTCCACTGACTGACATACTGGCCTTGGTCGTCGGCACGACGAAGCGCCAACTCAAGGTCGGCGACTTCTTTGCGGTTTCTGGTCAGTCCGGCGACACGGTGACGATTCAAGGTGGATCTGAACATCTCGATTTCGTCGGTGCCGGGCTCGATCGGGGAACGCTGATCCTCAACGGTGACGCCGGAGCCTACGCAGGCCGCAAGATGACCGGTGGCGAACTCCATATTCGAGGGCGCGCGGGCGCGTGGCTTGGTTCCGGGCTCTCCGGCGGCCTCATTACGGTTAAAGGATCGGCCGGTGACCAAGTTGGCAGCATGTGCCCCGGCGACAAATTCGGCATGACAGGTGGCATCGTCCACGTTGAGGGCAGCATTGGCGACCGTGTCGGCGAAAAGATGCGCCGCGGCACGATCATTGCGCGCGGGACCACCGGCACCCATGCCGGCTCACGTATGCTCGGCGGCACCATCTGGGCTGAGCAGGGATTTGGTCCTGGACCAGGCACTCTGTTGCGACGCGGGACACTTATCGGCCCGACGGTCGAGCAGATGCTGCCCACATTTGCCGACAGTGGAAAGCATGATCTCGTAATTTTGCGGGTGCTTTCACGCTACCTGTCTGCCACGCTGGGGCCGCTCGCCCCTAGCCCCCTTTCGGGACGCGCGCACAAATTTTCCGGCGACCTGGCAACGATCGGCAAGGGCGAGATTCTCATCGTATCCTGAGGCCGACCGCCCGAAGGTCTAGCGATCCAAACCGCTGCAAATTCTGTAACAAAGATGCTTTCGGCTCCGAACACCGAGAGCTGTTGCTCGACGTGCTGCAAAAACCGCAACAACATCGCGGTGACCGATTTTCTGTTTGTGAGCACCCGGAAACCGGGGAGAACCAAGTGGGCACCTCGAACAATGGCGCCTTTGGCTTTGTGGGTGCCGGCGGCGCGGCGTCAGGCGCGCGGTTGCGATGCTGGTCTGCCGCCTTCGCGGCGGCCTTTGCGTTGCCCTCAGGCCGTCTTGCAACGCCTCGTTCCAGGATCACCATACGGCGCATGTTATAGACGAGATTCTGCAGCCCGATCTTTGCCGCCGCCCGCTGGAAGCCGATACTGCGCACGATGCGCCCGCCCGGTGCCGTCTCCTGGGCACCGAAGATGTGCTCGACACGCGCATGGATCGGCGAATGGGATGTTTTTCGAGGTGCCCAAATGATAATAATAGTG
>JAAERO010000122.1 GCA_024230315.1 Hyphomicrobium sp. | reverse complement strand
GCTTGCGGCCGGCGTTGGACTTTTTTGTGTCGTCCGGCGTCATAACAACGGCCTCGATGTCGGCGCGAAAGCTCTCCCACCTAACAAGCTTGTCGATAGCCTCAAGCCGATCACCTTTCTTCGACAGAAGCTCAAGCCGCCTGTCGGAATCGAAAAACCCAATCTGCGCCCTCTTGCCCCGCCCGAATCAATCTGTCAGGCATCAGACTCGCATAAATCGGAGTATGGGTTATTTTGCGAGGTGCCCTGTATTCGCTTTCACCCGCAAGGTGTGACAAGACTGCCCCCAAATCATAGCCCCAAACGACTGAATCGTAACGGAATTACGCCAGTAGCGCAGCAGAAATCCGGCGTCTACTTGGGGAATGCGGGCTTATGCCCCGACGGTGTCATCATGCCTTGTTCGGTAAGCTCAGCGTCGCCCAATTCGATGCTCTTGCTGCGCAAACTTGGTGTCACCACTACCACGAGAGGGAGCTGTCTCAAGCCTTCATCGCGAACCAGATGGTCGGAGCACCAATGGAACCGGCCATGTGCATCGCCGCCCGAAGCTCATCATTGTTGGGGAAGGCGCGGGCCTCTTCAATAGTCGCGAAATCGAACAACATCGTGATGTCGTTTGGATCGTCAGCGGACCGATATACCACCTCCCGGATAACGCCTACTCGTTTACGGGTCGGATAGAATTCGTCGAAGACCTTGCGCCATGCTTTATAGTCGGCAACAGGATGCCTGCCAAACAAGGTCACCATATATTCCCTCCTCCTGAACGGTTCGTCGAATCGACGCTTGCACTATCCGGACCACTATGGCGTCGGCGCCATAGCATAAGATTTGTTAGGTCTGATCCGATCCAAGGCACCCCATACTACCATCCACTATACGCACCGAGCGTTCGCGATAGAAGGGTGCGGCTTGGTTTGCGGGCCGTCCGGTTATGGAATCTGCGCACCACCACGCCGCTCAATGGCGAAGAACCCGAACAGCACGGCCACCAACATGACGCCTGCGGTCGCGAGAAAGACCACTTCGAAAGACCCGGTTGTGACGAGGAGTGAGCTGCCCACCGCCATCCCGATAGCGCCGCCAAGCAGCCGGGACGTCACGCCTATACCACTCGCCTGCCCCTGCTTTTCTAAAGGAACAGAATTGGCCATGGCTCTTAACGCCGGCGCATAGCACAGCGGCATGCCAAGCCCCCATCCGATCAAGCCGGGCAACAACAGGACATAGCTGTCCCACGCAACCGTGAACCCGAGCCAAAACATCGCCAATGTGGCCAGAGCTATGCCGCTTAGCACAAGCGGTCGGGCGGCGTATTTGTCGGCAAGCCGCCCGACAGGCGCCGACAGAAACGGAAACGCGGCGACCGACGCCAACAAGGCGAGCCCGGCGGTCAGTGGACTCATGCCAAGCTTGTCTTGCAGATAGAGAGCGCCGAACACCACGATGGCGATCTTGCTGAATTGACCGACAAAGATCACGAAAATGCAGGCGCTGAACGAGGCGTTGGCGATTAGATCGACTTCAGGGCACCTCGAAAAATATCCCATTCGCCGATCCATGCGAGTCTGATGCCTGACAGATTGATTCGGGCGGGGCACGATGGCGCAGATTGGGTTTTTCGATTCCGACAGGCGGCTTGAGCTTCTGTCGAAGAAAGGTGATCG
>JAAERO010000121.1 GCA_024230315.1 Hyphomicrobium sp. | reverse complement strand
TCACAGACGTCCGGACCCTGAAACTGCCCTGTACGCGCCAATATTCTGGGGACGGTCGCACACAGATAATAAGCAGGGGTAAATTGCGATCTCTCAACTTGAACCTTAATCTCCGGGGAAGGCTGCGAATCGGGACTTTAGAGGAACCATTCTTTTGCCCCAAACTCCGGCCAAACCATTGATGGACGGGTGGAATAACAATTTGCGCGACAGAGTTTTGTAAGCTCCCCGCCGGGTGAGCCCTGATCGCGTGGAATTCCTTTTTGCCCGTCAGCGATTGGCGCGCTTCGGGGGACGAACGGCCGCATTCTTGCGGCTTCGTAGGATGGGTTGATGGCTCGAGACCAAAAGAAGAAGAAGCCTGGCGCGCTTAACGCTGAGGTCAGGGAGGAGCCAAGCCTGCCTCTGCCAAGCAAAAATGGCAGCAGCGGCGGTCCGGCTCCGCCTGCAATCACGACAGGCAAGAAAACAGGGCAGCTCCCACCTGCGTTGCCTCCGTCGCAAACCGATAAGCTGCCACCTTTGCCCAGCTCCGGGACCAAGGAACCACCACCGCTCCCCGTCGCTAAGTCCAAGGAGCCGCCGCCACTACTACCCAACTCCAAGGCCAAGGAGCCGCCGCCACCCCCAAGCTCCGAGCCTAAGGAGCCGCCCTCGTTGGCCAGCTCCAAATCGAAGGAACCGCCTAAACTTTTTGATATCGACGACAAGAAGCCATCGCCCGCAAAGGTCGACGAAAAAGCGGAGACTGTTGGCGTACTGTACCAGCCGCCGAACCCATCACTAGATTCGCAGCCCGATACACCCTCGCGCCGCGTGGCCCGCCGCCGTCCGACAGGGCCGGTACGCCACCGGGTCGCTGCCAACGACGATGCCCCGAGCATGGGCGGCCTGATTTATGCCCTGCAGCAGAAGCCTTCGAGCAAGCCGTACAAGATCGCTGGGATTGCGAGCCTGATATGGGGCGCAATCGGCATCGCATTCATCGTTGTGATGATCGGCTCACAGCCCGATGGCATGAGCTTCATCCAAATCATTTTCCTGCCGACAACGTTCTTGACCACCGCTGCTATTGTCGTGCCCATCGCGGTCCTGTGGTTCTTGGCGCTGCTGGCCTGGCGCGCCGAAGAGCTACGGCTGCGATCCTCCACCATGACCGAGGTGGCGGTGCGGCTTGCCGAGCCTGAGAAAATGGCCGAGGAGTCGATCGCCTCGCTCGGTCAGGCTGTGCGCCGTCAGGTCTCATTCATGAACGACGCCGTGTCGCGTGCACTTGGCCGAGCCGGTGAACTCGAAGCGCTCGTCCACAATGAGGTGGCGGTGCTGGAGCGTTCATATGAAGACAACGAACGCAAGATCCGCGGCCTCATTCAGGAGCTCTCAGGAGAGCGCCATGCTCTGGTGAACACAAGCGATCGCGTCGCAGGGACACTGCGCGATCTCGGCAGCGAGATCCCCACGTTGATCGACAAGCTCTCCGACCAGCAGATCAAGCTCTCCCACATTGTTCAGGGAGCCGGGCAGAACTTGACCGCGCTCGAAACCACGATTGGCTCAAGCGTTGGTGCTCTGGAGACGTCGCTCGGCGGCGGTACGGAAAAGCTTCAAAACGTTTTGGAGAACTACACTGGCGCGCTCGCCGGTGCCCTCGACAGCCGGTCTGCGCAGATGCAGCAAACGCTTGAAGGCTATATGGAGGCCTTCGACTCCGCGCTCGCCAGACGTGCCCAGGCCCTCGACTACCAGTTGGTGGAGCGCACGAAATCACTGGACAACGCCTTCACGGAGCGCCTGCGGCTGTTCGATGACTCGATCATGCGCTCCACGGCCGCTATCGATTCTGCAGTTGATGAGAAAGCGAAAACGCTCACGACCGCTCTTGCCGTGCATGCTACGACCTTCCGAGATACAATTGGAAAGCAGTCTGCTGATCTTGACGATGCGCTCACGCACGGCATCAACGCCGTACGCCGGTCGAGTGAAAACATCACGCACCAGTCCGTCAAAGCGATGGAGGGACTTGCCGGCCAGTCCGAGCTTTTAAGGAATGTCTCGGAAAATCTGCTGGGCCAGATCAATTCCGTCACCAGCCGCTTCGAGAACCAAGGTCAGATGATCTTAAAGGCTGCCAACTCACTCGAGGGGGCCAACTTCAAGATCGATAGCACGTTGCGCAACCGTCACGCGGAGTTGTCCAGCACGCTCGATCGCCTATCGGGAAAGGCCGGAGAGTTTGGCCAATTTATCGAAGTGTATTCCTCATCCATCGAGGGCTCGATCTCCGACGCCGAGACCCGCGCGCGCGGCGAGCTGGAGCGGATGCGCGTCGAAACCTCCGCCGAAGGCGAGCGTGCGCTGGAGGAGCTTAAGCAGCGCCTCACGTCCGTCTCGAGCGAGATGACGTCGGAACTGGGCTCGCTGAGCAGCCAAGTCGCGACCTCCTCTGAGGAGCTGCGCCAGCAGGCCGCCCGTGCCGCCGAACAGGTTGCCGCAGAGCAGACGCGGCTGCGGGAGCAAATGGAGCAGCTGCCGATCACGACGCACGAAAGCACCAACACGATGCGACTCGCTCTGCAAGATCAGCTTAGTGCTCTCGATCAGCTGTCCCAGCTCACCTCGCGCACCGCCATGCAACGTGATGTGAACCCGCCCTCGCCAATCGAGGATAGGGCCTTGGCTCAGGGGGCAAGGCCGCCCCCTACCGGACAACCCAAGCCGCCACCCCGGGAAACAACACGCGCGCTGAGTTCACTTTCGAGTACGATCACTCAGGAGATGGGCAACCGGCAGCGCCAGCAGCGTCCACGTCCGACTGGAAAAAAGTCCGGCCGTGGTCGTGGCGACGCGCGCGAGGGCTGGTCCCTTGGCGATCTTCTGGCCAGAGCCTCGCGCGACGAAAACGGCAGCCCGCAAGCCGCCGGCGCAGCGCAACCAACACAGACCTTCAATCTTGACCTGCCAACCATGGCCCGCGTGCTTGATGCCGCGACCGCGGCTGCAATTTGGTCGCGCTTACGGGCAGGTCACCGTGGCGTCATGGCGCGCAGCATCTACGGGGATGAAGGCCACGCCCTCTTCGATGAGGTGAGCCATCGCTGCCAGACGGACGCAAACCTCGTTCAGACCGTTAGCCGCTATCTGGCCGACTTTGAGCGTACGATTGCAGAGTCTAACCTGAGTGATTCATCTGGTCGTCTCACGCAGAGCCATCTCATCTCTGATACCGGTCGCGTCTATCTTTTCCTGGCACACGCATGCGGCCGGATTCAGTAAGTATGGTCACATCCTAGATCATAGACCGCCATGCCGAACGGTGAAGCTCTGCTGGTCGAGGCCACTGCGCAGACTTGGCCACTTGCAAAACCCTTTGTGATTTCACGTGGGGCTAAGACAAAGGCGCACGTTATCGTCGTACACGTCAGCGATGGGCCACACACCGGGTGCGGCGAGGCCGTGCCTTATTCGCGTTACGGTGAAACTATCGACGATGCCCTCGCAGCGGTCCGCGCGATCGAAGGCCCGATCAAACGCTCGCGTCTCGCCGGGCTTCTTCCTCCCGGCGCGGCCCGCAATGCCCTCGACTGCGCACTTTGGGATCTCGATGCCAAGCGAACGCAAAAACGGGTGTGGCAGCTTGCCGGGCTCGACAAGCCACAGCCGGTCTTAACAGCCTACACGGTGAGCTTGGGCGAACCGGCTGAAATGGCAACCACTGCCCGCTCCGTCCCGCACTTTAAGCTTCTCAAACTTAAGCTCGGCGGCGCAGGCGACACGGCGCGCATCGCCGCAGTTCGCGCAGCCCGTCCTGACGCGCGGCTCATTGCCGATGCCAACGAGTCCTGGACCCCCGATATGCTGGAGCCCCATCTCGATGCCGCGGCAAACGCGAGCGTCGAGCTCATAGAGCAGCCCCTACCCGCTGGCGCTGATGACGCCCTTGCTGGCATATCCCATGCCATTCCAATCTGCGCTGATGAAAGTGTGAATACGAGCGCCGGCCTCGCCGCGTTGAAGCAACGCTATGATGCGATCAACATCAAACTCGACAAGACCGGCGGTTTTACTGAAGCGCTCGTTATGGCGCGCGCTGCGCGCGCACACGGTTTCAAGATTATGATGGGTTCGATGGTCGCAACCTCGCTTGCCGTCGCGCCTGCTGTGTTGCTCGCTCAAGGGGCCGATTGGGTCGACCTTGACGGGCCGCTGTTGCTCGCCCGCGACCGGGAACCATGCCTTTTGATCGAGAATGGCTGGATTGCCCCGCCTACTCCCGATCTTTGGGGCTGAGGTCTGTCTCTGGCCACAGCGCGTGCCCGTGCCAACCCTTTTGCAGCACAACGCCCGCGGCAAATCCGATCAGCGCCAGCGCTGCGGGTAGGAAGTACATTTGACCCCCATACGCCGCATATAGCGGTCCTGAGGCCAGACCAACCGCCCCCACACCGAGGCCGGCCGCGACAACAGCGTAAAATGCCTGGGCGCTGCCTGTCCCCGTGTGTGGGACAGCGCGCGCAATGAACAGCATGGCGCCCACGTGAGTCGCCCCAAATGTCAGGGCATGAAGGGACTGCAACGGAATAAGCAGTGCGAGCGGAGGATCAAACGCCATCGCCGTCCACCGCAGCACGGCCGCAGCAGCGCCGGCGAGAATAAGCGGGACGGCACCAACCCGCCGCGCCAGCGCCCCTGAGTAGGCAAATAAGATCACTTCAGCAGTGACGCCAATAGCCCATAGTGCGCCGATCCAGGTTCCCGAAAGCCCCTGAGATTCCCACTCCACGGCGCCGAACGTGTAGAACGTGGCGTGCGCGCCATGAAGACAACCGATCGCAATGAGGAAAAACACGAAAGGCCGCGACCTAATCAGCTGCATTGGCAGCGACGTGCGCCAAGGCATCATCCTAGGGGCCGACGACGACGCAACGGTCGGTGGCGGTCCTGGGAGCTGATGGGCGGATATGACCACAAATGCCGCAGCCACCACGAGAAGCCAGACGCCGACGCCACCTCCCAATCCATCGATAAGCAGGCCGCCGGCGAGGTTCGCAACGATAAACGCGATTGAGCCCCACAGGCGCATACGCCCATAATCGAGACCGGCCGTTCGTACACTCGCAATCGCAATCGTCTCGGTTAGCGGCATCATACTCCCTGTCGCCAACAAGAATGCTACTGCGACAATGAGTATCGCCGCATACTCACTCATCTGAGTGAGTAGCAGCGCAGAAGCCAAGGCGCTCCACGCCAGCACAACCACGACGAGGCGGTGGTTGCCAATTCGATCGGCAAGGAAGGTCACGCAAGGAATCGCGGCAATGCGAATGAAGAGGGGCGCCGCAATCACGATCGAGATTTCTGTCGCTGTGAGCCCCGAAAAATCGAGCCACACCGGCAGATACGGGACGAACATGCCGTAGACGAAGAACAGAGCGCCGAAAAACAACGAGACGCGCACGCCTAGGAACTGATCCTCTTGCCCACGGGCTGCGTGCTCAGGTATCGGCTTCCCGTTTGTTGTGTCGTCGGGCATGGTCCGCTCCCTGACGACCTTGGTCGGCGTCAGTGGTGAAATGCGCCGCCGCGCGCTGACGCGTTAAGGTGCAACCTCATAGACACAACAATTGCTCTGATCCCGGACAAAAAGAAACCGGTCCGGAGGACCGGACCGGTTCTTCAGCCAAACTGAGCGGCGCCCCTATGTCGCCAGCCCAGCGCTCCCCCCGGAGCTCGAATTCGATGCCTGCACATCGCGTCGGGCAATTTTGTTGCAGAACCACGCAGGCGCTTCAAGTGGGCAAAATCCGTTTCGCCGTCCGTCGATGCATCGCTGCCACACATCGCGCCCAACAACGGCCGCAATCTCCGCATCAGCACCGCTGAGACCGCTTTTGCACGGCGCAAAGAACATCGACCGGCCCGGCGCCTTTCCCAAGAACGAGGCGGGTACCAGCTTGCAAAGCCTCATGAACAAAGCGCTTGGCGTCCGACACAGACTGCTTGATAGGCACGCCTTGGGCCAAGTTTGCCACAATGACCGCAGAAAACGCGCAGCCCGTTCCGTGCGTATTGCGCGTTGTGATGCGGGGCAGCGCGAACCGGGTCACCGCGTCACCTTCTACGAGGAGATCAACCGCCTCTGCCCACTGTCCGTGGCCGCCCTTGATGACGACGGCTTTGCAGCCAAGGCGTAAGAGCGCCCGAGCTTGCGCAAGCATTCCGGCCTCGTCCTTTGCAACTGGCTGGTCAAGAAGACGTGCCGCCTCGTGCAGGTTGGGCGTTAGAATGTCCGCGTGGGGAATGAGCTCATCTCGCATCGCTTGCACGGCATCGGGCGCAAGCAGCGTATCACCGCTTGTCGCAACGATGACAGGATCGACAACAAGCGGATGCAGCTTGTGGTGCTTGAGCGCGTTTACGACGGCCGCAACGGTTTCGCGATCGTTGAGCATCCCTGTCTTGACGGCACCAATCGCAAAGTCGCCCGCAACGGCATCGATCTGCTTGCGGACAAAGGCCGGCGGCACAGCAAGGATACCGCTGACCCCACGGGTACTTTGTGCGGTCAGCGCGGTCAGCACACTCGCGCCATATACGCCAAGCACCGTGAAGGTCTTGAGGTCGGCCTGGATGCCCGCCCCGCCCGAGCTATCGGAGCCCGCGATAGTGAGCGCAACAGGTGTGCGAGCGGCGGCAACGTCCTGGGTCATGCGATGACCTACTGTCTTGTGCCCCGTTCCATGATGTCCTCCCCCAGCCCTTCCGGTGTCACCCACGCCTCTATTTCACTCAACGCCGGGAAGGTGTCGAGCAACCAGCTTCCAAACCAGTTGATCGAGCCGGTGAGGAACAAGATGCCCGTCACGATAAGGACAACCCCCATCGCCTTTTCCACCTTATCGAGGTGACCGCGAAACTTTTGCATGAAAGTCAGAAACGGCCCGATCGCAATCGCGGCCAACACGAATGGAATACCAAGCCCGAGCGAATAGGCGAGCAGGAGCTTTACGCCCATCGCGAGACTTGCCTCGTTGGCCGCGAGCGCGAGCACGGTTGCCAATACCGGACCTATGCAAGGGGTCCAGCCAAAGGCAAACGCGAGACCAATAACGTAGGCACCGATGTAGCTGACGCCGTGGTGATGCTCGGTATGGTAGCGCACCTCGCGATAAAGCATCCCAATGCGAAACAACCCAACAAAATGCAGGCCGAAGACAATGATGACGAGGCCGGCGATAATCTCCAGCTCACGCTTGTAGGTCTGGATCAGTTGGCCAAACAATGAGGCTCCAGCACCGAGTCCTATGAACACTGTTGTGAAACCCAGCACGAAGAGAAGCGAGGTCAGGACAACCCGCCTCCAGACATGGCCTGCCACGCCACCTTCGGCCGCAAACTCGTCGATGGTCGTGCCACTGAGATAGCCAAGATAAGGTGGCACCAATGGCAATACGCAGGGGCTGAGAAAACTCACTAATCCTGCAAGCGCCACACCAAGGTAAATCTGTGCGTCAGCAAACATGCAATCGTTCCACCTGATCCTTTGGCCTAGCGCTGCGCACCAATGAGCGCCGCAATACCTGGCAATTCGCGCCCCTCAAGCCATTCCAAGAACGCCCCACCCGCGGTTGAAACGTAAGTGAAGTCGTCCGTCACGCCGGCTGCGTTGAGGGCGGCCACCGTATCGCCGCCGCCGGCCACTGAGACAAGCGCGCCCGCTTTGGTAAGAGCGGCCGCCTCGTGCGCAAGCGCAAAGGTGCCTTCGCCAAATGGCGAAATTTCGAAGGCGCCGAGCGGGCCGTTCCAAAGCAGTGTCTTGCACTCTTTCAGGACGTCCTTCATGTGCGCCACCGATTTGGGCCCAACGTCGAGGATCATGGCATCGGCGGGCACTGCCAACGTCGGCACCACCGCATGCGCGGTACCGGCGCGGAACTCTCGCGCGATCACAGCATCATTGGGCAGGACGACGGCACAGCCACGGTCCTTCGCCGCAGCCATAATCTCGCGCGCGGTTTCCACGAAGTCGGGCTCCGCCAACGACTTGCCAATCACTACGTCGTGCGACAGCAAAAACGTATTGGCCATGCCGCCGCCGATGATCAGCTTATCGACCTTACTCAACAGATGCTTGAGGACGGGGATCTTGCTCGACACTTTGGCGCCGCCGATGACCGCCGCCGTTGGCCGCGTTGGGTTATCCAGCACGGACCGCAGTGCATTGATCTCCTCGATCATCAAGGGGCCCGCATAGCTGGGAAGCTCGCGCGTCAGACCGACAGTCGATGCGTGTGCGCGGTGTGCAGCGGAGAAGGCATCGTTGACGAAGATGTCACCACAGCGTGCAAGCTTGGCCGCAAATTCAGCATCGTCGTTCTCCTCGCCGGCGTAAAAACGCAAGTTTTCCAGAACGGCAATCTCGCCTGGCTTCAGCGCCGCAACGGCCGCTTCCGTCTCTTCACCAACGCAATCCGACACAAACTGAACGGGAGCACCCAAGAGATCACCGAGCTTTGCCGCCACCCGACGTAAACTCAGCTCCGGATCGGAAGAACCCTTCGGACGGCCAAAGTGAGAGATCACGACGATGCGCGCACCGCGCGCGCTTAGGTCCTTGAGGCCCGGAAGCAATCGCTCCAAACGCGTGGCGTCCCACACCTTGCCGTCCGCAACCGGCACATTGAGGTCGGCGCGCACGAGTACCAGCTTGCCCCCCACGTCCACATCGGCAATCGTTTTAAGCTTGTCGAGATCCATACAAAGGACATCCAAAGTTGCTGGGCCAATCGGGCTCTGTTCTCACGCTCCGCCTTTGGCAAGGTGTCGTGCAGCCTCCGCAACTTTCTCCGCCGTCAGGCCGAAGTGCTCAAACACCTGGGGTCCCGGCGCAGACGCGCCGAAGCCCGAAAGCCCAATAAACCTGTCATTTGCTCCCAGCCATTCATACCAACATTGTACCACACCCGCTTCGACCGCGACCCGTGGGGCATCGCCCAACACTTGTGCCCGGTAAGCTTCGGGTTGGGCGCGGAAGAGCTCAAACGATGGCATCGAGACGACGGCGGCACGCACACCGTCGTTTGCAAGCGCTTTAGCTGCTGCAACGGCCATCCCGACCTCTGCGCCGGTGGCCAATAACGTGACGTCGCGGCCACCATCGGGCTCTTTAACAACGTAGGCACCCTTCGCACTCAAATTCTCCTTGGTGGGCGACGGCCTGACGGGCGTCACGCCCTGACGCGACAGGGAGAGAATTGACGGCCTGTTGGTATGCTTCAGCGCAATCTCCCAACACTCCGCCGTCTCCACGCCATCAGCCGGGCGCAGTACCAGCAGGTTTGGAATGGCGCGCAGGCTCGCCAGATGCTCGATCGGCTGGTGCGTCGGGCCGTCCTCGCCCAGACCAATGGAGTCATGTGTCATGACATAGATCACGCGCTGCCCCATCAGCGCCGACAAGCGGGTGGCAGGGCGGCAATAGTCAGCGAAGACAAGGAAGGTGCCACTATAGGGAATGAGGCCGCCCGTCAGCGCCATTCCGTTCATGGCCGCCGCCATGCCGTGCTCGCGCACCCCATAGTGGATGTAGTTGCCGGCAAAGTTGTCCCTGGTCACTGGCGTGTGGTGCTCCTTAGTGCGCGTTCCAACGGAGCCGGTGAGATCTGCTGACCCACCGATGAGTTCGGGCAGCACGGGAACGACACGATCCAACGTCATCTGCGACCACACGCGCGTGGCACGCTTGGCCTCGTCGGCCGCAAAGGCGGACTTGGCCTCGACAATGGCGTCGGTAACGGCAGAAAATCGGGATGCACCTGCGGGATCGGCAAGTGCTACGCTGGCCGAGGTGCCTGCCTTAGCAAAGCGAGCCTTCCAGTCCGCGCATTCCGACGCCCCGCGCTGTCCAACGGCCCGCCACGCCTGCTTAACGCCATCGGGTATCTCAAATGGCGGATGCGGCCATCCCAAGGCTTCGCGCGCGCCTTTTATTTCGTCTTCGCCCAAAGGCGCACCGTGTGTGGAGGCCGTTCCAGCTTTCGTTGGCGCGCCGTAGCCGATGATGGTCTTGCAAGCGATGAGCCAAGGCTTTGAGGAATCGCTGCGCGCTTTCTTGATCGCTTCGCTGATTGCTTTTGGGTCGTGACCGTCGACGCTCACGGTATTCCAGTGAGCAGCCTTGAAGCGCATGACCTGATCGTCGGACACCGCGAGGCTCGTGGGACCATCAATAGAGATGCCGTTGTCGTCAAAAAACACGATCAGCTTTCCGAGCCCCAGGTGACCTGCAAGCGAGATTGCCTCGTGGCTGAGGCCTTCCATAAGGCAGCCGTCCCCGGCGATGGCGTAAGTGTTGTAATCGACGATTTCGTCACCGAGCCGTGCATTCAGCATGCGCTCTGCGAGCGCCATACCCACGGCGTTGGCAAGCCCTTGCCCAAGGGGACCCGTCGTCGTCTCGATTCCGGCCGCATGACCATATTCGGGGTGACCGGCCGTCTTGGAGCCCAGTTGGCGAAAATTCTTCAATTCCTCAAGGGTCATCTCCGGATAGCCAGTGAGGTAGAGCAACGAATAAAGCAGCATCGAACCGTGGCCCGCCGACAAAACGAAACGGTCGCGGTTCGGCCAACGGGGTTCGGCCGGATTGAAACGCAGCGCTTCGCTAAAGAGCACGGTCGCCACATCAGCCATGCCCATGGGCATGCCGGGGTGACCCGACTTGGCAACTTGCACGGCATCCATGGCCAGCGCCCGGATGGCATTCGCCATGTCCTGATGCCCTATGGCCTGCGCCTGGGTGCTCATCTCTCGCGCCTCGCTCATTTATTCAATCCCTTGTTTCGGGCCACTACTGCCCTTTGTTTCGGGCCGCCGACGCGCACCTCCCCAGTTTGAGGCGCACATTTAGCGAGGCTGTTGCCCGGCGTCCATGCCCGCAGCTCCAAAGGCGCGATACTCCCACAGCCTCATTTCTCGCTAGCAAGGAAGGATTTGAGCTCCGCAAGCGTCGGCAGACCCGACCGGGCGCCCAGACGTTGGCATTTGAGCGCTGCTACGGCTGCGGCAATGCGGGCACATTCGGCTTGCTCACACCACTGCATAAGCGCCCAGGCAAAGCCGCCATGAAATGCATCGCCCGCCCCTGTCGTATCGACGGCATTCACAGGAGCCGCCGGCTGATGGCCGCTCGCGCCGTCCGCGCTGGCCCAGGAATAGCCCTCAGCGCCCCGCGTCACCCCCGCTTGGCGCACCCCGGTGGCCAAAACGCACGCCAGACGCTGGGCGTCGCCCGGTCCAGGCGCAAAGTCGTCCAAGGCGGGGCCTGAAAAGATCGCATAGTCAGCCAGGCACAAGAACTCGGCGGTCACATCGCCGCCTCCCACATCGCCGTCGAGCATTATGGTGACACCGCGCGCCCGCGCTTCAGCGAAAGCGGCGCGCGTCCCCTCCACCCAGCGCAGGTCGCTCAGCACCGCCGCCGCACCAGCGATGCGATCAAGCGGCAGCCAACCGGCGTCCATCGGCATGGCATGATCGCGTTCCCCAATAATGAGACGTTCGCCCTTGCCGTCCACGATGACCGCTGATGTAGACGAGCGCGCGCCTTGGTAAGTCTTGAGGTGCCGCACATCGACGCCTTCAGCTTCCAAAAACTTGCGAATTTTGACGCCTGCTTCGTCTGCGCCGATGTGGCTCCACAGCTCCACGGTGGCACCAAGCCGCCCAATCGCGGCCGCCGCGTTGGATGCCATGCCGCCACCGCTTTCGATGTGCTCCAACGATCGTACCTTCATCGGCGCGGGAGGAAAGGCCTCGATGCGGTAAACGTGATCGAGTGCCGCATGGCCGACGCAGATGATGGGCCTCACCGTGTGCGCCCCTCCGCTTCCTTATCGTCGCGCGTACGTTCTTGCTCGGCGGCATCTTCAGCAAATAGCTTCTCGAGGGTGGCAACGTCGCTGCGCGCCCGGTCACGAAGTTTTTCCATGTCGCTTGCGTGCTTGTAGTCCTCAATCAATCGCCGCTCGTCGTGCGTTCGGAACATGCCGATGATGCGATCAGCTTCGCGCCGCGACACGCCAAGGCCCACCAACAGCTGATCTATAATATCGAGAGCGGATAGAAACGTTTCACGCTGCAAGTGCGTGACCCCGAGATCGAGCAAGCGATGCGCATGAGCGCGGTTGCGCGCCCGTGCATAGATCGGCAAGTCGGGATAGCGGCTCTTTACCAGTTCGGCTGTGCGCATGGAGGCCTCCACGTCATCGATGGCCAACACGAAGGCCCGCGCCGAGTGGGCGTCGGCCGCGCCGAGAATCTCGGGCCGGCTTGCATCCCCATAAAACGCCTGGCTTCCGAACCGCCTTACCAATTCTACTTGCTCCGCGCTGATGTCGAGCGCAGTGAAGGGGATGCGCTTGGCCCTTAAAATGCGAGCCACGATTTGCCCAAAGCGGCCAAAGCCCGCGATGATCACATGCCCTTCGTTTTCAGGCATTGTATTGTAGGTAGGAGCGGGCTTGCGGCGTTGCGAGAAAAACTCCTCCACCTTGAGGGTGAGCGGAGTAGCCGCCATGGATAACGTTACTACGATGGTGAGCAGCTCGGACATCTCCCATGACAACGCTCCCGCTCCGTAGCCCACAGTGAAGAGGACAAAAGCAAACTCTCCACCTTGCGCCAGCGCCAATCCGAGCCTGCGCGCCGGGCCCGGCTGCAATCCTTGCCAACGCCCCAGCGCGTAGAGCACGACCGCCTTGATGGCGACAAGACCGGCAACGAGCACAAAAATCCGGCCCGGCTCCTCCAACAGAAGCCGCAGGTTAATCGTCATGCCGATCGCCGTGAAGAAAAGTCCGAGCAACAGCCCTTCGAAGGGTTTGATGTCGGCCTCCAGCTGATGGCGATAGGAGGATTCAGCAAGCAGCGCACCGGCGATGAAGGCGCCCAGCGACGCGGACACGCCCGCCTTCTGCATGAGGTAGGCGAAGCCAACGACTGTTAGAAGCGCCGCGGCCGTCATCGCCTCCTTTACGCCCGCTAGCGCCACCAGCCGCACGAGATGATCTAAGACAAAGTGCCCGACAATGATCACGGCTGCGATGATCAACAGACCTTTCACCGCCGCCGCGAGATCCATCGTTGCGCCGAGGTCGGTCCCCGTCACGGCGAACAAGGGCACAAGTGCGATAAGTGGAATGGCACACAGGTCTTGAAACAGCAGCACCGCAAATCCCAAGCGCCCGTGCCGCGCGGTGAGATCGCCCGTCTCCTCCATGACTTGCAGCGCAAACGCTGTCGACGAAAGGGCCAGCGCTAGTCCGACGAAGATGGCCGTCTGCCACTGCAGCCCGAAGAGAAGACCAATGAGAGCGAGTATGAGGCCAGTCGCGCCCACCTGGGCGCTACCTAGCCCAAAGACGGCATTGCGCATCGCCCATAGACGTTTTGGGCGCAGCTCCAGCCCAATAACGAAGAGCAAAAGCACGATGCCGAACTCAGCAAATTCGAGGAGCTTTTTGGCCTCGAAGTCGGAGAAAATCCACCCGATCGTGGGGGGACCCAGCAGCATGCCGGCAACGAGATAGCCGAGCACTGTCCCAATGCCGAGCCAGCGCGACAGCGGGCCGGCAATCGCGAGGGCGACCAACAAGACCGCCAGTTCGTCCAGCGACACGCCGGCCATCAGATTTCCTTCCCGTTCCTAGAGAAAATTCGTTCTTGATGGAATCGCTCGCCACGTCCGGGAGGTGTCCAACGAGACCGTGAATCTTGCTCTAAATCAAAAGTGTAGAGACTGATTCACGTTTCACTTGGACGCACTAAGTGTTTCCAAGTGAAACGATCAGGCTCTAGGAGCTTGAGAAGCTGAGCGCTTGCCCTACCGCACGCTGCTTTGCGCCTTCACCAGCGCGTCAATCGCCATTAGCTCTTGCACCATCAGCTCAAAGTTTTTCAATGGCACCATGTTGGGGCCGTCTGACGGCGCGTTTTCGGGATCTTCATGGGTCTCAATGAATAAGCCGGCAACGCCGACAGCCACAGCCCCTCGCGCCAAAACCGGCACGAAGCGCCGGTCGCCGCCCGAGCTCGCACCCTGACCGCCCGGTTGTTGCACGGAATGGGTGGCATCGAAGATCACCGGGCAGCCTATTTCGGCCATGATGGGCAGCGCGCGCATGTCGGTGACGAGGGTGTTGTAGCCGAAGGACGCGCCGCGTTCGGTGAGAAGCACGTTAGGGTTTCCCGACACAACGATTTTCTCCACGACGTTCTTCATGTCCCAAGGCGCCAAAAATTGCCCCTTTTTGACCTTGACGACACGGCCCGTCTTAGCGGCGGCCACTAAGAGGTCCGTCTGGCGGCAGAGAAAGGCCGGGATCTGCAGTACGTCAATGACAGGGGCAAGCAACGCGCACTGGGCGCCATCATGAACATCGGTGACGACGGGCAGCGCCAGCGTTTCGCGGATTTCGGCGAACACCGGCAGCGCCGCCTCTAGCCCAATACCGCGCCTACCCGACAGCGACGTGCGGTTGGCCTTATCGAAGGACGCCTTGAACACCAGTCCAAATCCGAGCTTCTCTGCGATCTCCTTTAGCGCAGTGGCCATCTCCAGCGCGTGCGCCCGGCTTTCCATCTGGCACGGCCCGGCGAACACGGTAATCGGGGCATCGTTGGCCACCGTAATATTGCCGATCAAAATGCGCGGGTTGGGCTTCAAGGTTTCATGCTTTGTCATGGCAGCCTTATAGCATGGGCACTGATCATGCGGGCCAAAGATGCGGCCCCACAACGCAGATGACCGCGCCTCTGAGGACGCGGTCATCCACAATCTTAAGTCTGCCTGGGCGTTACCCCGCGCGTCTTACAAGACCAATGACGACAAGCAGTATGACGGCACCGAGGATAGCTGAAATGATTATGCCGATCATGTCAGCACCCCACAATCCCAATTGGGGAAAGAGCCAGTTGCCGATGAAGGCGCCGACAACGCCAACAACGATATTGCCAACCAAGCCGAACCCATACCCCTTGACGATCTGACCGGCCGCCCAGCCGGCGATCGCACCAACGATCAGCAGTACGATGAGTGACTCCATAGGCATGTTTGTGACTCCCCTGAGCGCGATTGATTTTCTGCCGGGCCTGCGAAAGCTGGCCTGCAGTCTCGATCAGGAGGACACGACTGCAACTGCCCGATTGACAATGTCCTCCGCCTCCCCTTATGGCGCGATTCGGCGAGGACGGACTAATTCGAGTGCGGATCAATTGCCCATCCGCGCTCACGCTCCCCAATGGCGGCATGCCTAGTGACCAGGCTGCCACAGTTGGGCACCTTGTCGCTCACCCCGTTTCGCGATTGGTCACCAAAGGAAAACCGTCGGTGACGGCACCACCCCACGCCACCGCGATCCCTGCGGCATCGTTGACGGCCTCGAAAACGGCAACCTACTAAAGCGCCTCGTCGCCGGACTCGCCTGTGCGGATTCGGATCGATTGCTCGAGCGACGAAACGAAGATCTTGCCGTCACCGATTGAGCCGGTCTTGGCGGTGGCCTCCAGAGCCGCGACTACCGCGTCCGCTTTATCATCCGACACGGCAACCTCGATCTTCACTTTGGGGAGGAAATTCACAGCGTACTCGGCCCCGCGATACACCTCCGTGTGTCCTTTCTGACGGCCAAACCCCTTGACGTCCGTGGCTGTCATTCCGTCAATGCCAAGCTCGGTCAGCGCCGTGCGGACCTCGTCGAGCTTGAACGGCTTAATGATGGCTACGATGAGTTTCATAGGGAGCGTCTCCTTGTGTTTTCCCTTAGCCCTCTTTGGGCCCTCTCCAGGCGCCACTGCCGGTCTCCCAACCTCGCCGGCTCATGGTTAACGTCGTAATGGCACTCAAAAGCCGTGCCAGGATTGGCAGTGCGCGTGCAAGCGCCTGAGAACCCGAGCAGAAACGTCATTTCATTGGCATGGCGGGGGTCATCGTCGCGCGGCGCGAACCGTGGACTTTGCACATTTCTTGAGCAGGCAGAGACAAAGAAGCGAATTGGCGCGTGCAGTGCAACTGCGTACGAGAGCAACGGCATAGGACTAGACCAACCGGCTCTGCTCCACCGCCGCGGTAATGAAGGATCTAAATAGCGGATGGGGATCGAAGGGCCGGCTCTTGAGTTCGGGGTGATACTGGACCCCGATAAACCAGGGGTGATCGGGGTACTCGATGGTCTCCGGCAACAGGCCGTCAGGCGAAAGCCCTGAGAACTTCAGGCCCGCTGCTTCCAATCGCGCGCGGTACTTTGTGTTCACCTCGTAGCGATGGCGATGGCGCTCGAAGATCTTTGTCGTTCCGTAAATGTCTGCAATCCTGCTTCCGGCGACAAGCTCTGCAGTATAGGCCCCGAGCCGCATGGTGCCGCCGAGGTCACCCCCTTGACGGCGCTGCTCCAGCTCGCTGCCGCGCATCCATTCCGTCATCAGGCCGATAACCGGCTCCGATGCCTGCCCGAACTCAGTGGAGTTTGCCTCCGCGATGCCCACCAGATCGCGTGCGGCCTCAATGCAGGCCATCTGCATGCCAAAGCAGATGCCGAAATAGGGCACCTGGCACTCACGGGCGAATTTGGCGGCGAGGATCTTGCCTTCGGAGCCGCGCTCACCGAAGCCGCCGGGCACTAGGATACCATTGACACCTTCCAGGTAGGGCGAAGGATCCTCGCGCTCGAAGATCTCGCTCTCGATCCACTCCAGCTTGACCTTGACGCGGTTGGCGATGCCGCCGTGCACCAACGCCTCATTCAGCGACTTGTAGGCGTCTTTGAGGCCTGTGTATTTGCCGACAATCGCGATTGTCACCTCGCCTTCAGGCGTAGCGACGCCGTGCGCAATGGTCTCCCAACGCGAAAGATCGGGCATGGGCGCATCGGCGATGCCAAACGCTTGCAGCACCTGCTCGTCTAGCCCCTCACGATGGTAGGAGAGCGGAACCTCGTAAATGGAGGCAACGTCGCGAGCTTGGATCACCGCGTCTTCGCGCACATTACAGAAGAGCGAAATTTTCCGTCGTTCACCCTGGGGAATTTCGCGATCCGACCGGCACAATAAAATATTGGGCTGAATGCCAATCGAGCGCAATTCTTTGACCGAGTGCTGCGTCGGCTTGGTTTTGATCTCGCCAGCTGAAGGAATGTAGGGAACCAGCGTCAGATGGATGAAAATGGAGCTGCCAGCGGGCAGTTCGTTGCCAAGCTGGCGGATCGCCTCGAAAAACGGCAAACCTTCGATATCGCCCACCGTGCCGCCGATTTCGACCAACACGAAGTCGACGTCTTCGTTGCTGCACGTGACGAACTGCTTGATGGCGTCGGTCACGTGCGGGATGACCTGCACGGTGCCACCGAGGAATGCGCCGCGCCGCTCCTTGGCGAGGATGTCTTGGTAGATGCGTCCGGTGGTTACGTTATCCGACTTGCGCGCAGGCACGCCAGTGAACCGCTCGTAGTGTCCCAAATCCAGATCCGTTTCCGCACCATCGTCCGTGACGAAAACCTCACCATGCTGGTAGGGGCTCATCGTGCCGGGATCGACGTTAAGGTAGGGATCAAGCTTGCGAAGCCTGACCGAATACCCGCGCGCTTGGAGGAGCGCGCCTAGGGCGGCTGAGGCAAGGCCTTTGCCAAGGGAGGACACCACGCCGCCGGTGATGAAGATATACCGCTGCATGGGCTTTGACGCTTACACGAACACGGGCACGATTCGAAGCGTCTTTATCGCCTCATCCCCGACGCTTGGTGAATAGCGCTAAGTTGCTGACCGACTGTGGTCAGCGCGCGCACGTTGATCGCGCAGGGTTGACATTGGTCCAGCCTGCACGCTTAAACGTCAAGCTTATTAGCGCGACTGCGGAACGGCCGGCCCGCCGCCCTGGCCCTGCTGCAGCTTGTCCAGGATGCCTCCACGGCCACTGGGCGCTTCCTCAGGCTTGCTACCGGGCGTCGCTGGCGCGCTCGGCGAAGCCGTACCGCCGGCATCGAGGATCGAAGCGTTGGGCGCGGCACGCTGCGCCACCAGGGTCAGAAGAATGCTGGTCGTGAAAAATGCCAAGGCCAGAAGCGCCGTTGCTCTTGTCAAAAGATTGGCCGTGCCACGGCCGGTCAAAAGGCCGCCGGCGCCACCCCCGCCGCCACCGCCGATACCTAGCGCACCGCCTTCTGAACGCTGCAACAGCACAACGGCCACAAGCGCAGAGGCAACCATCAGATGAAGAACAAGAAGTGCGGTGACCATAGGGTTCCGTTCGGCTGCAATCGGGTAAGTTTGCCGGGGTTTTATACTAGATGGCCACGCGCCGCTAGTGGTAGCCGCTTGTAGCTACCAAGGCCTCATTGGAAGCCGGCGTACGGCGCCAAACCATTCGTGACAGTGTTATTCGGCAACGTAGCCTTGGCCCTGGAGCGCCTCTTCTTCCGGCGCAGTCTTGCCCTTTTTTGCGGCGTTGACGTCGATGCCTTCTTTGCGGGCGCCTGGGCATCAGCCTTTTTGACCGCAGGGGCCTTCTTTTGCGCGTGTGCCGTGGCTGATGCCGGTTTTCTCTTAGGGAGATCGGGGATCCTCAGCTTCTTGGCAATGAGCCTGCCGCGCAGACTTCCGCACCTGAAGCGCAACTGTTCCTTAACCTCGACAAGGCGCCTAACATTCTTCAATTCGTTGCGGGTGAGGTTGACCTTCGCCCAACCCGGGCCGAGTTTCATATCCTCCTCAGCACCAGTTGCCCGTAAGAAGACCAGCTCAACCCGTAGTTCATAGCAGGCGTGCGTACCAAGCTTGGCAGCATGTACGGCCGAAGCCGAGCCCACGCTCAGCGCGGCGAGCAGAATAGCCAGCGATGCCTTTGCTCGCCCGCGCATTCCAAGCCTTGCTCCATAACCTTAGGTTTGCATCCGCGAAGCATCGATAAGGAACGCTAACATCATTTCACGCCGTCTTGGTACCGTCCCGGGGATCAATTCTTATACGTTGCAATTATTGCAAGGAAATCGTTGCTTTTGAGGCTCGCCCCGCCCACGAGCGCACCATCTACATCGACAATAGAGCCGATTTCTGCGGCATTATCCGGCTTCACTGACCCTCCATAAAGCAACCGCATCCTCGCCCCCTCCGCCCCAAACCGTTTCACGAGCACCTCGCGCATAGCTGAGTGCACTTCGGCCACATCGGCTGGTGTCGGCGTCAGGCCCGTTCCTATTGCCCAAATGGGCTCATAGGCCACAATCGTATTGGCCGCGGTGGCAACGTCCGGCAGGGAGGCCGAAAGCTGGCGGCCTACAATCTCCAGTGTCAGCCCGGATTGGCGCTCGCCGGACGTTTCGCCGACGCATACGATGGCGGCAAGGCCGGCACGGTACGCCGCTTCTGCTTTGCGTCGCACAACGCGATCAAGCTCACCATGGGCTGCCCGCCGCTCCGAATGCCCCACGATCGTCGCAACCGCACCCGCGTCACGCAACATCTCGGCGGAGAGATCACCCGTATGAGGGCCCGAAGCGGCTGCGGCGCAGTCTTGCGCGCCCACGAGCAACTTAGAGCCCGACGCAGCTTCAGCCAGAGCCTGGAGGAGCGTGACCGGGGGGCAAATTAAGACATCCGCGCCAAGGTCAGCGCCGGGCGCCGAGACGGCATCGCGCACCCGTAGGGCTTCGGCCAAATCGGCCTTGAGCCCATTCATTTTCCAGTTTCCAGCGACCAACGGTCGAATGGGGCGGATAGCCTGGGTCATAGGAGCTCCCAGAAATGTTAAATTTAAGGGGCCCACCGGCGGGGTCAAACCGCCAGGACATGGCCACCCTTGCAATAACGGTCGGGCTGCGCTTCATATCATGATGACACCCTGCGTCACGCGCAGGAATTTCGCCCTATCTTATGCGGCGCGCCCGAGCGGCCGGCCTAGCGCCGGGCCGGGCGAATGCCGCCCAACCAACGGAACGAACCCTAAATGCTTGACGCTATACGACGCGGCTCTACCGGCTGGGTAGCCAAGATTCTACTCGCCGTTCTGGTATTCAGTTTCGCCATTTGGGGTGTTGCCGATGTGTTCACCGGCTGGGGCCGGGGCTCGATCGCCAAGGTCGGCGACCGCGAGATCCGGGTCGAAGATTTTCAGCGCGCCTTCCAGAACGAACTCAGAAACATTCAAAACCGCGCTGGCCGGCGCATTTCGACTGAGGACGCGCGTGCTGCCGGCCTCGACGACCGCATTCTGTCGCAGCTGATGGCAAAGGCCGCGATCGGCGAGCACGCCGGCGAGCTCAACCTGGCCCTCTCCGACGCGGTATTGCTCGAAGCCTTGAAAAAGGATCCCGTCTTTGCAGGCCCCAACGGCAAATTCTCACGTATCGGCTTTGAGAACGCGCTCTATCGTTCTGGCATTACAGAGCGCGGCTATCTTTCTTTGCGACGTGACGACGAATTGCGCCGGCAGGTGACCGATGCGCTGACCAAGTCCATCGTCATTCCCGAAACGATGATCGATGTCGCAAACACTTGGAAGGGAGAAACGCGCCAGGTGGAGTACTTCACGATTGACGCGGACAAGGTGATCACCGTTCCCGAGCCAGACGACGCGCAGATCAAAGAGACCTATGAGAAGAACAGAGCCAAGTTCATGGCGCCAGAGTATCGCAAGCTTGCCGTCCTCGTGCTCTCGCCTGACGACATCAAGAAGCAGATGGAGGTCTCGGAAGAAGAGATCACCACCAGCTATGAAGATACCCAGGATCGCTACAACACGCCAGAACGACGCCGGGTGCAGCAGATCCCCTTCAAAGACAAAGCCGCGGCAGAGGCAGCCGCGAAAGCGATAGCGGAGGGCAAATCGTTCGGCACAATTGCCAAAGAGAGTGGCGCTAAGACGACCGATGTTGATCTCGGCCTGGTAAAGAAAAGCGATCTAATTGATCCCAAGATCGCAGACGCGGCCTTTGCACTTGAAAAAGACTCCGTTTCCGACGTTGTTGAAGGCCAGTTCGCAATTGTTCTGTTGCGCACAACCGACATCCAGCCCGGCGTCGTGCGCACGTTTGATGAGGTCAAGGATGAGGTGCGCGACAAGCTCGCCAAGCAGAAGGCCAACGACAAAATGCAAGATCTCCACGATGAGATCGAGGACAATCGCGGAGCTGGCAATACGCTCAAGGAAATTGCCGAAACCCTGAAGCTGCAATACTACGACGTTCCCGCCACGGACTCCTTGAACAAGGACACTGAGGAAAAGCAGGCGATCCCGCTGCAAGACGTAACAAGCATCATGAAGAGCGCCTTCGAAAGCCAGGTGGGGCTCGAGAACAAGTCCGTCGAGCTTATCAACGGCAGCTATGCTTGGGTGGACGTCGTCGAAATCACCGGAAAGAAGCAAAAACCCTTTGACCAAGTGAAGGACGAGGCAAAGAAGCTCACCATCGACAACGAGCGTGCGCGCAAGCTCAACGATCTAACCGCCACTCTCGTCGATAAGGCCAACAGTGGTGAAACACTCGCTGCGCTTGCCAGCGAAGCAGGCAACCCTGAAGTGGAAACCACTCCGTCCCTCACCCGCAAGACTGAACCGCAAGGCCTCACCAAGAATGCTGTGACGCAGGTTTTCGCGCTCCCCCTTGGTAAAACCGGCTCTACCACAAGCGTGCACGGCAACTCGCGTTCCATCTTCAAGCTAACCAGTATCACCGCAGCAAAGCCTCCAAATGAGAAGCAGCGCGAAACGATTAACCGAGAGATTGCCAATGAGATCGCCGACGACGTGCTGGGGGAATATGTTGCCACCTTGCAGACGCGCCTTGGTGCGACCATCAATCAGCAAGAGTACAGGCGCGCAACCGGCGCCGACACCGATCAATAGCCAAGTGATTTGACGTCCAAGTCGGGGGATGCCTTGAGCACGCTGGACCGCAAAAAAGGCCCCCGGCCCGGCCAGCTGGAGGCGCAACCACCGTTTCCCGCCTTTGCCAAGCGTTATGGCGCCGGGCGTCCTCAGGTCGTTTGGACCCGTCTCGTCGCCGATCTTGTAACGCCCGTCTCCGCCTACATGAAGCTTGCCGCAAGCCAGCACATGAGCTTCCTCTTGGAATCGGTGGAGGGTGGCGCAACGCGGGGCCGCTACTCGGTCATCGGGCTGGAACCTGATCTTGTGTGGCGGGCGAACGGTAACGAAGCCGCGATCAATCGTAACCCCATCAAAAAACCGGATGCGTTTCGGCCCGAGTCGAAACCGGCACTCACGTCTTTGCGTGCATTGCTTGCAGAGTCGGAACTAACGTTGCCGCCTGAGTTACCGCCGATGTCAGCGGGCATTTTCGGCTACATGGGCTACGACACGGTGCGGCTGATCGAAAAGCTACCCAATACGCCGCCGGACGCGCTGAATATCCCTGACAGTGTGCTCATGCGTCCGACCACCATGTTGATCTTCGACGTCGTCAAGGACGAGATCACCATCGTGACGCCAGTTCGACCCGACGCACAGGGCAGCGCGGAGCAGGCCTATAAGAAGGCCTGCAAGCGCCTCAAGACCGTTATCACCGCGCTCGATGAGCCACTGCCACATATGCCTTCGGTATCAGGCCGCAAGCTTGCGCCGCCTAAGCCCACCTCCAACACCACACCAGCCGAATACAAGGCGATGGTGCGGCATGCGAAGAAGTACATTGTCGCCGGCGACATATTCCAAGTCGTGCTCTCCCAACGCTTCTCCGCGCCCTTCAAGCTCCCCTCCTTCGCGCTCTATCGCGCACTGCGGCGAACCAACCCTTCGCCGTTCCTATTCCACCTAGACTTCTGCGACTTTGCGCTGGTGGGCTCCAGCCCCGAAATCCTGGTACGCGTGCGCGACGATGAAGTGACGATCCGGCCCATTGCTGGAACAGCGCCGCGCGGGACGACCGAGGCAGAAGATCAAGCGCTTGCCGAAGCTCTGCTCAATGACCCCAAGGAGCGGGCGGAACACCTGATGCTGCTGGACCTAGGCCGCAACGACGTCGGCCGGGTGGCGGAGATCGGCACCGTTGAGGTCACCGGCCAGTTCTTCATCGAGCGCTACAGCCACGTCATGCACATCGTTTCCAACGTCATTGGTCGTCTTGGCAAGAAGCACGACCCGGCCGATGCACTAATGGCAGGCTTTCCAGCCGGCACCGTCTCGGGCGCACCGAAAGTTCGGGCCATGGAGATCATTGACGAATTGGAGAAATCAAAGCGCGGACCCTACGCGGGATGCGTGGGCTACTTCTCAGCGTCCGGCCAGATGGATAGCTGCATCGTGTTGAGGACGGCGTTGGTGAAGGACGGCGTGATGCATGTCCAGGCAGGCGCTGGACTCGTGTACGATTCAGTTCCCGAGAAGGAGCTGCAGGAGTGCCTCAATAAGGCCACCGCCCTCTTCCGTGCCGCCGAGGAAGCGGTGCGCTTTGCGCTTCGGTCGAAGTGATTGCCCCAGCATCGTTTCCTGCAATCTTAGCGCACACGCGCCGCACAATTATTTGCGCCACCGCACGCCAAGACGGCGCGATCGTTAACGTATCCCGCCATGTATCCCGCAGCACGAGGGGACCGGGGCGGGACGCTCAGCGCCACAAAACCAGCCTTAACGAGTTGTAATGACCGTGGAATCGACGCCGGCTCAATGCCTCCGTACCGGCGAACTTGATGGTTGACCCAGCTATTTTGTTCCCGAACTATTGTTTCTGAGCGCGGCGTGAAAATATTGTTGGGTAGTCGAGCGTTCGCGCGAAAGAGTTGATGCAATGATCCCGGTCGCAAGACCCCTAGATTTTTTTTGGCTGAAGACCGCCTCCCAGCGCGTCTGCGTGCTTCTTGGAGCGCTTCTGTGTGGCAGCGCCGTGGTGCCCGCATACGCGCAGAAGGCGACGCCTGTTGCCGTCGAGGTCGTGCGCACAGTGCCCCTTGTCAATCGGCTGGAGCTTTCGGGCACCGTTACCTCGCCGCGCGTTTCGCAAATTTCCACGTCGGTGCCCGGGATTATTGAGGCCGTTCACTTCGACAGCGGCGCTAAGGTCGAAGCTGGCGATTTACTGCTCGAGCTCGATCCTAAGCTGGAAGAGATGGCCCTTAAGGAGGCTGAAGCGGAAGCCCAGCAGGCCGAGGCCGAGCTTGCTGATGCCCGCCGCCGGTTGAAAATTGCCGAGAACCTGGCCAAACGATCCTATGGGCCACAGAACACAGTCGATACCCTCAAGAATGAATTACAGATTGACGCCGCGACGATCGCGCGCCGCAAGGCCCAGCAAGCAGCGGCCGCCGAACGTCTGGATCGCCATTTGGTCAGGGCCCCCTATTCCGGCGTCATATCGCAGAGGATGGCCGAGGTGGGCGAGTGGGTGGTACCTGGCACCACCATATTCGAACTCGTTGACATGGGAGGTCTTCGCGTCGATGTCCCTGTACCTCAGCAGTACTATCCGCAGCTCAAGACGGGCGCGGAGGTGACACTCAGATTTGATGCGCTTCCTGATGCTGTATTACCCGCAAAGACCCAGGCGCTCATTCCCGTCAGCGATCCAAAGGTTCGTACTTTCACGTTGCGCGTTCTGCCCACGCGAGAAAACGTCGCCATCACGCCGGGAATGTCGGCGCGTGTCTCCGTGCGGCTCGCAACCGGCCAGCGCGGCATCGTTGTCAGCCGCGATGCGCTCATGCGCTATCTCGATGGCCGCATCACGGTTTGGGTTCTCGAAAGCAATGGTGAAGCAAATCACGTGAAGGAGCGCAGGGTCGATATTGGCTTGTCGTTCGACGGCCTCGTGCAGATCCGCTCCGGTTTGAAAGAAGGCGAGCGGGTTGTCGTTCGCGGCAATGAGTCCTTGCGTGAAGGACAAGTGGTCCGGCTGGCCAGTTAAATTCCTCATGCATAAGAGAAGGCAGGGCTTGTGTTTGAGGCGTTGATCAAACGTGGCACTTTGACGGCCGTCGCTGCGCTAATGCTTTGCGTCCTGGGGATCGTCGCGGCCATGCGCATCCCCGTCCAAATGATTCCCGATCTGGAAGTGCGCACAATTACGGTTTCGACGCGCTGGTCGGGGGCAACGCCTCAAGACATCGAAAAAGAAATCATCATCGAGCAGGAAGAGTACCTGCGCTCTATTCCGAGCCTGGAACGCATCGTCTCGCGCGCATCGAGCGGCAGCGCCGAAATTGAGCTCGAGTTCCCCTACGATATCGATCTCAACGAGACGCTCATCCGCATCAATAATGCGCTGAGCCAAGTTCGCTCCTACCCTGAAAACGTCGACCAGCCGCGCATTTTTGCCAGCTCCTTCAGTGCCAACTCCTTCATGTATTTCCGCGTGGCTCCGCTGGATGGCAACCCCCGCCAGCTCGACATGGACATGATGCGCGACTTCATCGACGACAATGTTCGTGTGCGTCTTGAGAGCGTGAAGGACGTATCGCGAGTTTGGGTCGGCGGCGGTGCCGAAAAGCAAATTCAGATCCTGATAAATGCGCCCGCACTCGCCGACCGCAGCCTCACGGCAATGGACATTCGCCGTGCCCTTGCCAGTCGCAATCGCGACACTTCGGGCGGCGAGATAGAAAGCGGCAAACGTCGTTATCTATTGCGGACAATTGGACGCTTCGATGACATCGAGGAACTTGAAGACCTGATCGTTGCGCGGCAAGGCGACACCATCATAAAACTGCGTGACGTCGCCGATGTGCGGCTCAACCATTTTGAGATCCGGCGCAACGCATACGTCAACGGGCAGTCCGTCATCTTCTTAGGGATCCGGCGCGAGGCCGGCTCCAACGTTATTGAAATCAAGAAGGATGTGCTGGCCGAAGTCGCAGAGATCAACCGCGATGTGCTCAAACCTGCCGGCATGGAGATGAAGCTGACCGCGGACGACGTGGTCTATGTCGAAGCCTCCATCAGAAACGTTTGGACCAATCTTTTGATTGGCGCAGGCCTCGCAACGTTCGTGATGTTCTTATTCTTGCGAACGTTCAGAGCAACGCTCGTCGGCGTTGCCGGCATCCCCATATGCACCATCGCGGCCTTCATTGGCCTATTCCTGATGGGCCGCACGATTAACGTGATTTCGCTGGCCGGGATCGCGTTTGCCATCGGTATGACGCTGGACAACTCCATTGTCGTCTTGGAAAGCATCGACCTGGAGCGACGGCGCGGGCTTGATCGCTTCCGCGCAGCGCTAGAAGGTGTACGCAAGGTATGGCCGGCCGTCGTCGCCTCAACGCTGACGACTGTGCTCGTTTTTGTTCCCATCGTCTTCATCCAAGAAGAGGCGGGGCAGCTCTATTCCGACATCGCTATCGCCGTCTCCGCTTCCATCCTGGCGTCGATGATCGTCGCAATCACGATCATCCCAACGGCGTGCGCACGCATTGACTTTAGGGCACCTCGAACAATGGCGCCTTTGGCTTTGTGGGTGCCGGCGGCGCGGCGTCAGGCGCGGTTGCGATGCTGGTCTGCCGCCTTCGCGGCGGCCTTTGCGTTGCCCTCAGGCCGTCTTGCAACGCCTTGGACGC
>JAAERO010000120.1 GCA_024230315.1 Hyphomicrobium sp. | reverse complement strand
TTTCAGCGACGACGTCAAACCGTCGATCAAAATCATCCCCAGACATACCCACTACTCATTCTCCCAACGCGAAAACCACGCTTAAGAAGAACTACGTCTTAGTCATCCCGCAAGGCGGTCTTCACCGGATGCGTACCCTGATCATGCGCCAGCACAACGGAACAATAGCGAAATTCCCCAATAGGCCGCCCGAAGCGCCGAAAGGTGCTGAACTCACGCCGCACGACTGAACTCACTGGGTACGCTTGCCCGCCTCACCCAGCTTTACGGTCTTCAAGCGGATCGCATTGGCGATGACACTGACCGACGACAGCGACATCGCTGCAGCAGCGATCATGGGTGACAGTAGAATTCCGAAGAAGGGATAGAGCACGCCGGCAGCGACGGGCACGCCTACGCTATTGTAGATGAATGCGAAGAATAGGTTCTCGCGGATGTTGCGCATGGTTGCCTTTGAGAGTTGCCGCGCGCGCACGATCCCGGTGAGGTCTCCTTTAAGCAATGTCACGCTTGCGCTCTCGATCGCGACGTCCGTGCCGGAGCCCATGGCGATACCGACGTCGGCCGCGGCAAGGGCGGGGGCATCGTTGACGCCGTCGCCTGTCATGGCGACCACTCGGCCCTCACGCTTGAGTTTCTCGACGACGGCGCTTTTCTGGTCGGGTAGCACTTCGGCCGCGACGTCCGTTATGCCCAGGCGCCGTGCGATGGCCTGTGCCGTGGTTTGATTGTCGCCGGTCAGCATGACGACGCGCACGCCATCGGCTTTCAGTGCTGCCAGCGCTGCTGGCGTCGAGGGTTTTATGGGGTCGGCGATCGCAATAACACCCGCTGCGTGGCCGTCAATGCCGACGAAAATTGATGTGGCGCCTTCGCGGCGCAACTCTTCGGCTGCCCCGATCAGGTCGGAGACGTCGATCGATTGCTCACGCAGGAATGCAGCGTTGCCGATGGTGAGGCGGTGCCCGTCCACCATACCAAGCGCGCCTTTGCCGGCCGGTGCATCGAAGTCAGTGGCAGATGTCAGAGAGAGCTTGCGGTCTTGGGCTGCGGCGACGACCGCTGCGGCTAGGGGATGCTCGCTCGCCCGCTCCACGCTTGCGGCAAGACGCAGTAGCTCGTTCTCGTCAAAACTCTTGGCCGGAATGATAGCCGTCACCGCGGGTTTGCCCTGCGTGAGCGTGCCTGTTTTGTCGACCACAAGGGTATCGACCATCTCCAAGCGTTCCAGCGCCTCCGCGTTCTTGATCATAACGCCGGCTTGCGCGCCGCGTCCCACGCCGACCATGATCGACATGGGGGTTGCAAGCCCGAGCGCGCATGGGCAGGCAATGATAAGCACCGCAACAGCCGAGATCAGCGCATAAGTGAAGCGCGGCTCCGGTCCCCAGATGGCCCAGGCGGCGAAGGCGAGGAGCGCAACAAGAATAACGGCAGGGACAAACCAGCCAGCGACCGCGTCTGCAAGACGTTGGATGGGCGCGCGGCTGCGTTGTGCCTCGGCAACGAGTGCAACGATGCGCGCAAGCATGGTGTCGCGGCCGACGCGGTTGGCCTCAATCACGAGGCTTCCACTCTGGTTGAGCGTGCCGCCGATAACCGTGTCGCCGGTTTCCTTGGTCACAGGCAGCGATTCACCGGTTACCAAGGACTCATCAATTGCGCTGCGGCCCTCGCGTACGATGGCGTCGACCGGGACCTTCTCGCCGGGACGCACACGCAGGCGATCGCCGATTGTCACATCGTTTAGGGGAATTTCGCGCTCGGTTCCGTCTGTGTCGATGAGGCGCGCGGTCTTGGGCGCGAGATCGAGTAGGGCGCGTATGGCACCGCTCGTGCTTTCGCGAGCCCTCAGTTCCAGGACTTGGCCAAGCAGAACCAACACGGTGATGACGGACGCAGCCTCGAAGTAGACGGGAACCGATCCGTCCTCGTTGCGGAAGCCAGCAGGGAAGATGTCGGGGATCAGAGTTGCGGCCATGCTGTAGATCCAGGCCGCGCCGGTGCCGAGTGCGATCAGCGTGAACATGTTGAGCTGGCGGGTCTGGATCGACTGCCAGCCGCGCGCGAAGAACGGCGCACCAGCCCACAGCACGACCGGCGTGGCCAGCACGAGCTGGATCCAATTCGACGTTGATTGCCCTACAAGGTGACCGAGTCCCATAAGATGCTGGCCCATTTCTAAGGCGAACACCGGAATCGTGAGAACGAGCGCTACCCAGAAGCGGCGCGTCATGTCGACGAGCTCGGGGTTTGGTCCTTGCTCCGCGGTGACGTCCACAGGTTCCAGCGCCATGCCGCAGATGGGGCAGGAGCCCGGACCGACTTGGCGGATTTCCGGGTGCATCGGGCAGGTGTAGATGGCGTCCGGCGCGACCGCTTCCCGCTGGCTTTCTTTCGGATCTAGATAGCGTGCAGGCTCGGCGACGAATTTTTTGCGGCAGCCTGCTGAGCAGAAGTAATAGGTGCGGCCTGCGTGGTCGGCGCGATGCTGCGTGGTGTGGGGATCCACGTTCATGCCGCAGACGGGATCTTTCACGCCGAGCGCCCCGCCGCCCGAAGGATCGGATGGGCGTGTCTCGTGATCGTGACCTATTTGGCTAGTTTCGGCGTGGTGCGGTTTGGCAACCATGACGGCTCCACGATCAAGGGTGGGATGCTACATATAGGAACAGCCTTGTCGCAGGTTGAGAAGCACTTAAGCGACAACGCAGTCGAAAGTCGCGACGTCTGGCCAAAATATACGCGCTCGCTCACTGATCTCGGTGGGGTCGCCGGTCGTCAGGAGTGTCAACGAGCCGCCGCGATCGTCGGCGGTATAGCGCAGATGCCGCGCGAGGTAATCCTCGAAGCTGTCAGCGACAACGCCTGGCTGAGACAGGATGCGCGTGAAGGGGGGCAAGTGCCGCCGAAACAGATGCTCCACCAGCGAAAAGTGTGTGCATCCGAGAATAGCGCGGTGAGGAGGTGTGCCCCCCGTTTGAGCGAACACGGCCTGAATGCCCTCTTCGACCAGGCGATCGAGTTCGGTCTCCGGCGCCTCCTCCTCAATGGAGCCAGCGAGCGTCGCGCAGATCTGCTGGACCACGGTGACCTTCGGGCATCGCTTGGATATTTCCTCAGGGTAGACGCCTGACGTGATCGTGCGTGTCGTGCCGAACACGGCGATGAGATCAGTGTTGTACTTCTGTGGATATTGCGGAGAGTCGACGGCCCAAGGCGTCTGCGTGGCAGCCTCGACCGTCGGCGCGACAATGCCAAGCACATTATGGTCACTCCATGAGCTGAACGGCAGCCACGCTTGCTGCAAGCGCCGAGCGGCGACCGCGGTTGCCGTATTGCACCCCAGAAGCACGAGCTTGCAGCCGCTTTTGAACAACGCCTCGACGCTTTGGCGCGACAGCTCCACGACCTCGTCGGCGTCGCGGTCGCCATAGGGAACGTTGGCGTGATCGCCAAGATACACAAAGGGAAGATGGGGAAAGCGCGCCACGAGTGCACGCAAAACGGTCAGGCCGCCCAATCCGGAATCAAAGACGCCAATCATATGTGTGTGTGCGACGCTACGGGAATGCCGTCAAGACGGGACGCGATTAGTATGCCCAATCACTCAGCGGCTTCTGAAGGTGGCCGGCCACCAGTCGGCGCCGAGGCTTCCGCATCGATTGTCTTCAGCGCAGCGAGGTTCGGCATGGCGACGGTCGAGTACCCGCAATCCACAAAGTGCACCTCGCCGGTTACGGCGCCCGACAGGTCCGAAAGCAGATAAAGGGCAGATCCTCCGACCTCATTGAGGGTCGGTGTCCGCTTCAATGGCGCATGCTCCCTCTGGAAATTGAAAATAACGCGCGCATCAGACACGCCCGCGCCAGATAACGTGCGCATTGGTCCTGCAGAAAGTGCATTCACGCGGATGTTCTGCGGGCCGAGATCGGCAGCGAGATAGCGCACGGAAGCTTCAAGGGCAGCCTTGGCTACACCCATGACGTTGTAAGAAGGCACCGAACGCGTGGCGCCGCCGTAGCTTAACGTAATTAGAGAGCCGCCATTGGACATGAGGTCTACCGCGCGCTTTGCGACCTCGGTGAAGGAGAAACAGGAGATCACCATCGTATTGGTGAAGTTCTCGCGTGTCGTGTTGACATAGCGCCCCGATAATTCGCGCGGGTCGGAGTATGCGAGCGCGTGAACGACGAAGTCCAGGCTGCCCCAAATCTCCTTAACGCGTGCAAAGGCTTTGTCGACACTGGCAAGGTCGAGAACATTGCACGGTTCAATGATTTCGGAGCCAAGCGTTTCGGCGAGCGGTAAGGCGCGGCGGCCGAAGGCACCATCCTGGTAAGTAAAGGCGAGCTTAGCACCCTGCCCGGCAAGTACCCTTGCGATGCCCCAGGCGATAGAGCGCTCGTTGGCCACGCCCATTATAAGGCCGCGTTTGCCTGCCATTATCGGACCCGGTTGCGCAATGTCCTTCTCGGTCATGGGAGACCCCATTGTTGCGCCGAATGCGCGTCCTTGAACTTAAAACCAGCCGCTGCCGCGTTTATAAAGCTTCATGCTCCGGCATCCTGAAGGAGTTCAAGTTACACTCCTTGGCGCCGTAACATGACAGTTTTAACCATTCAGACGGCGAAACACGAGCGTGGCATTTGTTCCACCGAAACCGAAGCTATTCGACATCACACAGTTAAGCTGAAGCCCGTCCTCGCGCTCACGCATGATGGGCACGCCCTCGAATGCCGGGTCGAGCTCGTCGATATTGGCACTCTCGCAGACGAACCCATTGTTCATCATCAGGAGCGAGAAAATCGCTTCCTGCGCGCCAACCGCTCCAAGCGAGTGGCCGGTGAGTGATTTAGTGGACGCAATCTTCGGCATTTTGCCGTCGAAGACGGTGCGGATGGCGTCGATCTCACGTTGGTCGCCGATTGGCGTTCCGGTGCCGTGCGGATTGATATAGTCGATCGGGTAGCCGACGCCGTTGCCATCGAGCCCCTTCAGTGCCAGCTCCATACAGCGAACTGCGCCTTCGCCCGAAGGGGCAACCATATCGAAGCCATCCGACGTGGCGCCATAGCCCGCGACCTCGCCGTAGATCTTCGCCCCGCGTGCCTTGGCGTGCTCCAGTTCCTCCAGAACGACGACGCCAGCACCGCCAGCAATGACGAACCCGTCGCGATTCTTATCGTAGGCGCGGCTCGCATTCTCAGGGGTTGCGTTGAACTTGGAAGACAGGGCGCCCATGGCATCGAACAGCACCGAAAGCGTCCAATCAAGATCCTCACAGCCGCCGGCAAAGATGATGTCCTGTTTGCCCCACTGGATCAGCTCCGCGGCATTGCCGACGCAGTGCGCCGCTGTGGAGCAAGCCGACGAAATGGAATAGTTGACCCCCTTGATCTGGTAGCTGGTCGCAAGCACAGCGGAGGGGCCCGAGCACATTGCCTTAGGCACTTCAAATGGGCCGACCTTGCGCGGGTTCTTCTCGCGTGTCGTGTCGGCGGCCCGGACAATGGCGTGCGTGGAAGGCCCGCCGGAACCCATGATCATGCCCGTTCGCTCGTTGACGACGTCGCCTTCCTCAAGGCCGGAATCGCGAATGGCCTGCTCCATGGCCACGAAGTTCCAGCCCACGCCCGCGTCCATGAAGCGCTTGGCCTTGCGCGGGACCTGTGATTCCCAATCGATGTCAGGCGCACCGTGCACTTGGCAGCGGAAGCCGAGCTCGACATACTTGTCGGCGCGCACGATACCTGACTTCGCCTCGCGGAGTGAAGCGAGTACCTCTTGGCAGCTGTTTCCGATCGAGGAAACGATGCCCATTCCGGTGACGGCAACACGTCTCATCCGCTGATCTACTTTGCCTCCACAGTGACGTCCCGCAGCTTCGCCAGCCTTGGCCCAGGCGAAACGTGCACGAAAAGCTTCTCAGATCAAGAACTCACCGCGCCCGTCGCCTCTTCAGCTTCGAACAGCCCCACTCGCATGTCCGTTGCGGTGTAGATTACCTCGCCATCGGCCTTCATGACACCATCGGCGACAGCAAGCTTCAGCCTGCGTAGAATCACGCGCTTGAGGTCGACGATATACTCGACCTTCTTGACCGTTGGTACGACCATACCGCTGAACTTCACCTCGCCAACGCCGAGCGCCCGTCCGCGCCCAGGTGCGCCGAGCCAGCCCAGGAAGAAGCCCGTGAGCTGCCATAGGGCATCCAAGCCAAGGCAGCCCGGCATAACGGGGTCGCCCTGAAAATGGCACTTGAAGAACCAGTCGAGCCGCTCGTTCCCCTCGACCTGGAGCTCTGCGACGACCTGGCCCTTACCGTGCGGGCCCTCAGAATCGGAAATGGCGGCAATTCTGTCGAACATCAGCATTGGGGGTAGCGGTAGCTGGGCGTTGCCCCGGCCAAAAAGCTCGCCGCGCCCGCACGTCAGCAGATCGTCATATTCGTAGCTAGAGCGGCGTTCCGCCATGATTTTTTTGCTCAATTCCCTCGTTCACCAGGGGCCCCCGAACTCACGCCTGAGCATCCCGTCGCGGCCGCCGGTTTCCTAACACACTCGGCTGCCCTTCAAAAGGCAAAGCGGCCCAACCACAAGCGACGTTCCGCCGCTTCCTGAGACGCTTGGGTCGGAGTTGCAGGTCGCCTGCGGGATCCTTATACTATACTTGATGTGTAAGCTTGGAATTTGCGCCTTTTTTATCTAGGCAATCGCAGGGCCTGGCGCGGAAAGTAGACAGCAATTTGGCGCCGTCTCGTAGAACGCATGACTGATACGGTAACGCGAAAACATCAGAATTCGGACGTTCTCCGCACAACTAGATTGCTGCGGCAAGTTGGGTTGCGCTCCACGCGCCAGCGGCTGACGCTCGGAGCGCTCCTGTTCGAGGGCGAGGATCGGCACGTGACGGCAGAGCTGTTGCACGCCGAGGCGGCTGCGATTGGGCATCATGTCTCGCTTGCCACTGTCTACAATACGTTGCATCAGTTCAAGCGCGCCGGGCTGTTGCGCGAACTCGCGATCAACGGCGCCAAAGCCTATTTCGACACCAACACGTCGAATCACAACCACTTCTTCTTCGAATCCGAAGGAGAACTGCGCGACATTCCAGCCAATTCGATCCGCGTTGACGGTGTGCCTGAGCCGCCCGAGGGAACGGATATCCGTCACATCGACGTGGTCGTGCGTGTTGTGAAGAAAGTCCGCTAATCGCGCTTGCGCCGGCCGCGCGGTGGGCTAATCGATGCGTTCATTTTCGTAGACGCCCCAGAGCTTCTTCTGCTCGATGTGGCCGTGGAACTGGTCGATATTGACGCGGCACCATCGGCCGTCGCACGATGAGAGGTTGACAATAACGCCTGCCTCGATCATCGCGACGGGACTTGCTCTTTTGTGATCATCCGTTCTCAGTGCAACTTGCGGCGCTTTGTTGCCCTCTTTGATCTCCCAAGGCAGCACGAGTGCGGTGCGGCGCCCCGATAGGAAGGATTGCAGCACCCAGCCGGTTGCACCGTCCGCGTCGCGTACCTGGCGCCAGCCTTCGAATTCCTTGATGACCTCCAGCGGCATTCCCGCGCGGCGGTAGACCCAAACGGTGGGATAGTCGGTCCCAGGACCTTTGCGCATGTTGACCCGGCTGGATTTCAAGCTGACGTAGCGGGGAACGGCGAGGCCGCTGCCGCCGGGGAAGGTACGGTTCTTGGCCCCGCCTGCGTGTGCCCATGCAACTGGCATCCCTGCCAGCATGGTCACCAGCATCGTGAGGATCACAGCCCTGCGCATCCTGTCCGGCATCAACATTCCTTTGATCATATCGCGTAAGGCAAAACCAAGATTCTCCCATGCGTGGCAAGTCCGGCATCTGATGCCCTGGCGCAGAAAGGGTCACAATTCCTTTACGCAGATACCCTATCGGCCACTTTGTCATCCCAATGGCCATCTGCTAGACACGGGGACTCGACCACGGGTGAGACCCTAGCACCGGCGGTTGAGCGGCCGCTCAACGCGAAGAATTAGGCAACATCGGACCCCCCCCATGCCGAATAGCGCTCGGAAGCCCATAGTCATCGTTACGCGCAAGTTGCCTGATGTCGTCGAGACTCGAATGCGCGAGTTGTTCGACGCCAGGCTCAACGTCGACGATATGCCGATGACGCGGGCGGAGATCACAGAGGCCTTGAAGATTGCCGATGTGCTGGTGCCCACCGTTACCGATCACATCGATCGCGCGGTCATTTCTCAGGCCGGTCCCCAGCTACGCCTGATCGCCAACTTCGGGACGGGGGTCGACAATATCGATCTTGATACCGCGCGCAATCGCGGAATCACCATCACCAATACGCCTGGCGTCCTTACCGAGGACACAGCAGACATGACGATGGCGCTAATCCTGGCCGTGCCGCGACGTCTTTCTGAGGGGGCGACCTATCTGAAGAACGCCCAGAATCACTGGGGCGGTTGGTCGCCCACGTGGATGCTTGGCCATCGCATCTACGGCAAGAGACTCGGCATCGTCGGTATGGGCCGTATCGGTCAGGCCGTGGCGCGGCGTGCAAAGGCATTCGGACTGCAGATCCACTATCACAATCGGCGGCGGCTCTCACAAGCCATCGAGAAAGAGCTCGAAGCGACCTATTGGGAGAGCCTGGATCAGATGTTGACGCGGGTCGATATCGTTTCGATCAACTGTCCGCATACACCCGGCACATATCATCTCTTGTCGGCGCGGCGGCTTAAGCTGCTCAAGCCCTCGGCCTACATCGTCAACACTGCGCGCGGCGAGGTTATCGACGAGAACGAGCTGGCGCGCTTGATCGAGGCGGGCGCGATTGCAGGCGCGGGCCTCGACGTATTCGAGCACGAACCGGCGGTGAACCCGAAGATCCTCAACTCAGATCGCGTCGTCGCGCTTCCGCACATGAGCTCAGCGACGATTGAAGGCCGTATCGACATGGGCGAGAAGGTCATCATCAACATCAAAACGTTTCTTGATGGTCACACGCCGCCCGATCGCGTTCACGCGGCGATGCTCTGACGGCATATCTCTTGGCTGAGCGTCTTGAGCGCCCGTGATGTTCACCTGTCGCGCAGATGAGTCAGTCTACTAGCTGTCGCAGAATCGGATATGCATATGCGGTATGGCGCTGAAATATCATGTGCCGGCAGGTACTGTCGTTCTTTGTGACTTCAATACAGGATTCTGCCCACCAGAGATGGTAAAGTGGCGTCCCGCTATTGTTGTGTCTCATCGCCTCGCATTTCGTGACCGCTTGTGCACTGTAGTTCCGCTCGGCCAGTCTGGACCGGAGCGCGATGTCGTCTATCAATGTCAGATTTCGCTCGATCGCGAGCTGCCTCCTCCATTTGCATATAAAACCTTTTGGGCAAAGGCGGACATGTTCGCTACTGTGAGCCTCGATCGCCTCGATCTTTTCCATACGGTCAGGGATCACACAGGATTGCGGCGCTACCTACAACCCAAGCTAAATGCCAAGGATTTTAAGCAGGTACGCACGTGTATTCTGCATGCTCTTGGTATGGAAGACTTGACAGTTCACCTCAGGTGAATCACCTTGATTGTTGCTTGTTGACGGTGCAAGCCGCTCAACCTCAAGACCGCGCAAGCGGCCGACCCCGCCTCGGCGATACTAAGCTGGGCGGGGTTCGCTTTTTCATGGACCCAAATTTCGGTGGGAAGCACCGAGTTCTGACGACGCGACGCGCATTAGTCCGCCGTCGCAGAGGATGGTGTGTCGCCGGGCGCGAGCGAATGGATCGACAGATCCTTGATCGAAGGCTTGCGCCCCGAGAGCGGATTATCCGGGTCCCAGGCGACGTTGAGTGTCTCAAAGCGTGCGGCCAGGGCGTCGTAGATGAGCAGCCGGCCGGCCAGGTTCTCACCGATCCCTAGAATTTCCTTTAGGATTTCCGTCGCTTGCAATGTGCCGATAACGCCTACGATTGAGCCCAGCACACCAACTTCGGCGCAGTTGGGCACGGTCCCCGGCGGCGGCGCCTCGGGGAAGAGGCAGCGGTACGTGGGATAGGGCGTGCCCTCTCGGGTCCGCTGGTGCGGCTTGAATGTCGACACGTAGCCGTCGAATGGCCCGACAGCAGCGAAGATCAGCGTTCGCTTAGCCAAGTAGCAGGCATCTGAAGCGAGGTAGCGGGTTTCGGAGTTGTCGGAGCCATCGGCAACGACGTCGTAGTCAGAGATCACGTCAAGCGCATTGCTTGAATCAAGGCGGGCCTTGATCTGCTCGACCCGGACATGCGGATTGAGCCGTGTGAGTGTTGCGGCAACGCTTGCCACCTTGGGCTCGCCGACATGCGGCGTATCGTGCACGATCTGCCGCTGCAGATTGTCGAGCGACACCTTGTCGTGATCGATGATGCCGATCGTGCCGACACCGGCTGCTGCAAGGTACATCACGACGGGCGAGCCAAGGCCGCCTGCGCCGATGATCAGCACACGGGCGGCCTTGAGCTTCTGCTGACCTTGGCCGCCGACTTCCCTCAAGACAAGGTGACGCTTGTAGCGCTCTATTTCCTCGGCGGTCAGGGTGTATGGCGCGTTATCCTGCATGCGTGCGAGACTACTCCCCGCAAACGTTCAGCGTCCAGGATCGGCCCAATACCCACTATGTGGCGGGCTTGGCGTCGGGATCGACAAAAAGATCGCTCGAGAAGTAACGCTCTGCACAGGATGGGGCAAACGTCACGATGGTCTTGCCGGCCATCTCCGGGCGTTCGGCCACGCTGAGCGCAGCCGCCAAATTGGCGCCAGTCGAGATGCCGCCGGGAATACCTTCGGCTTTGGCCAGCATCCGCGACACATCGAACGCCATCTCGCTTGAGGCAGTGACGATCTCGTCAATGTAGTCGGTCTCCAGGATGGAGGGTATAAAGCCCGCGCCAATGCCCTGGATTTTGTGCGGTCCGCGCGGTTTGCCAGACAGCACCGGGCTTGTCGTCGGCTCCACAGCAATGATCTTCAGGTCTGGTTTGCGCGGTTTGAGCGCACGTCCGCAGCCGGTAAGCGTGCCGCCCGTGCCGACGCCGATAACGAGGACGTCGACTTTTCCTCCCGTGTCGTTCCAGATCTCTTCGGCCGTTGTTAGCTGATGCACGAGCGGGTTGGCCGGGTTGTCGAACTGTCCGGGAATGACCGCGTTGGGAAACGTCTTGGCCAATTCGTTGGCGCGCTCGACCGCAACAGGCATACCGCCAGCTGCAGGCGTCAGCTCCAGCTCCGCGCCGAGAAAGGAGAGGATCTTGCGGCGCTCAATCGACATGGATTCTGGCATAACGAGTATGAGCCGGTAGCCACGGGCTGCGGCAACGAATGCCAGGCCGATGCCCGTGTTGCCTGAGGTGGGCTCAACCAGGACCGTTTTTCCGGGTGTGATGCGCCCTTTTGCTTCCAAGGTGTCGATCATAGAGACGCCAATGCGGTCCTTCACCGACGAGAGCGGATTGAAGAACTCCAGCTTCATTAGAATGTCGGCTTTGGACTTGGCCTGGGCCATAATCTTCGACAGCCGGACGAGGGGTGTGTTTCCGATCGTTTCGGCTATCGAGTCGTAAACCTGCCCTCTCCCCCATTTCTTGGTGGCTGCAAGCGTTTTGATTTCAGTCGTGTCGTTCATAAGGTCCTGCCTTGTCTTGTTCGTTCCCGCCCGTTTTTTTGACGTGGCTTCTTGCGGCCAACATTTATAACTTCAAGGGTATCACGAAGTACAACCGTTTCGAGTGACGAACGCACTCAGGCCGTCACCGTTAGCCTTCATCACCGCTGCGCGAACGAGATTTTACCGATGTCTTCTTTGTGGGTACCGCTTTCTTTTTTTCGGCAGTTTTGCGGGTCTGTTTGGCTTTCGCAGGCGCGGATCCAGTCGATCCGAAGCCGCCTTGGCCGCGTGCCGTATCGGAGACTTTCGCGACCTCAACGAGATTGGCGCGCGCCAGAGGCGTAATGACCAACTGAGCGATACGTTCGCCTCTGCGGATTTCAAACGGCGCATACCCCAGATTCGCGAGTACGACCGACACCTCGCCACGATAGTCGCTGTCGATGGTGCCGGGACTGTTGAGAACAGTGATCCCGTAGTTGAGCGCGAGGCCGGAACGCGGGCGCACCTGCGCTTCGTACCCTGTCGGCAGTTTGAGGATCAGCCCGGTCGGCACGAGTGCACGCGCGCCCGGCGCGAGCGTGAGCGGGTGTTGGGTATCAATAGCGGCGACGAGGTCGAGACCGGCGGCACCCTCCGATTGGTAGGCCGGCAGGGGCAGGTTCAGCGCATGCTCAAGCCGCACGACGCGCACGCGGATGCCGGCCGTTTTACGCGCCGCTGTCATTCCGCTGCCGCCGTCGTTCGTCTCAAGTGTTCGGCTGCTCGCAGCATCAAACGCTCGGCTACCTCGTCCTTCGACATTTGCGGCCAGCTCTCCGCTCTCTCTGGGGTCACAACGTGTACGGTATTGTTGTCGCCGCCCAGAACGCGCGTCGTCGATGACACGTCATTGGCTATGATCCAATCCGCCCCCTTGGCCAATAGCTTCTTTTTGGCGTACGCGATCACGTCGCGCGTCTCCGCGGCGAAGCCGATGACGTGCTGTGGCCGTTCTGCTTCAAGATTGGCGACGGTCGCGAGAATATCAGGGTTCTCAACGAGATCGATGACGGGGCGGTCGCCGGTTTTCTTGATTTTCTGGCGGGGTATGGCGGCCGATCGCCAGTCTGCGACGGCGGCAGAGAACACTGCAATATCGGCCGGCAGACCACGGCGCACGGCTTCGAGCATTTGCTGAGCGGTTTCCACGTGGACGGTCTTTATGCCCTCCGGATCGGGGAGTGTGACCGGGCCGGTGACGAGTGTCACGCGCGCACCGAGCGCGAACGCGGCCTGGGCAACGGCATGGCCTTGCTTTCCCGATGAGCGGTTAGCGATATAGCGCACGGGATCGATTGGCTCGTGCGTGGGTCCGCTTGTCACCAGTACATGGCGACCGGTCAGCGGCCGCTTGGCGCGCAGGGGCGTGACGGAGCGCGCGATAGGGCTGTTTGCGAGGTGCGGTTCTGCCGCCGCGATGATCTCGGGCACTTCGGCAAGCCGTCCAGGACCGGCCTCGTCGCGTTCGGCCATCTCGCCCACGTTCGGTCCGATGAAATGAATGCCATCGTTTTTGAGCTGTTTGACGTTTCTCTGGGTGGCAGGGTGCAGCCACATGCGCGGGTTCATCGCCGGTGCCACCAGGACAGGCTTGTCGGTCGCCATCAAAATGGTGCTGGCCAGATCGTCGGCATGCCCACCAGCCATCTTGGCCAACAGATCCGCCGTCGCAGGCGCAACGATCACAAGATCGGCCTCGCGGGAAAGGCAGATGTGGCCGATCTCGCGCTCGTCGTTCAGGTCAAAAAGGTCCGTGAAGACACGATCGCTGGTCAACGCTCCGACGGAAAGCGGCGTGACGAACTCAGCCGCCGCTCGCGTCATGACGGCGCGTACGGATACACTCTGTTCGCGCAAGCGGCGGACGAGGTCCAGGCACTTGTAAGCGGCAATGCCGCCACCGATGATGAGTAAGATGCGGTTCTGCTTCACATTCAACGCCGGAGAGTGGGGGTCCGAAGGCACGTCAGCCTAACACAAAAGAGGGTCCGAATGGGTTAAGTCGGGCCAAACTTGCATCGCTCACGGCCCCGCTCGGAGGCTGAAGTTAGCCGACAGACGACAACCCGTACGAATGCCGCATTTCTATACAGTCGAGACTGTATTGGCCTCCCGCCAATGCCCGTCCAAACGACAACGTGTCATGCGCTTGGGTAGTGGCCAGATCGTCCGGCATCCTTAGGCTCAACGTGGGATATACCTCGGTCTTTCTTCCGGAAGGCCGCATGCACGGGTTTACTGTAGGGCACCTCGAACAATGGCGTCTTTGGCTTTGTGGGTGCCGGCGGCGCGGCGTCAGGCGCGGTTGCGATGCTGGTCTGCCGCCTTGGCGGCGGCCTTTGCGTTGCCCTCAGGCCGTCTTGCAACGCCTTGGACGCAATTGGGGCGTCAGGTAGCCGCCATTCG
>JAAERO010000119.1 GCA_024230315.1 Hyphomicrobium sp. | reverse complement strand
ACCAGCATCGCAACCGCGCCTGACGCCGCGCCGCCGGCACCCACAAAGCCAAAAGCGCCATTGTTCGAGGTGCCCATGAATAGCTCGCCCGGCCATGAGGTCAGAGCAATCACCACGCGGCGCACGGTCGATCACAACGATCTTGCCCGTTCCCCGGGCTGGGGTTTGAGGGTCCTCAACCAAGCAATTGGGAACGGCGCGTGGTTTTCCGACAGCCGCGTTCTATTTGGCCAGCAGGGCACCAGTCACGTGAACAAAATAAGAATTTATAAAGAACATTCATTGACTATTGGGGCGCAACCGCCTAGATTCATGGCCCAATGTGCAGGATGTACCCATGGGCAACGAGCCAATAATTCTCCCTGCGATCTCCGAACAGATCTGGGACCTCAAATACCGCCTCAAAGAGCCCGACGGCAGGCCGATTGATCGGACGCTGGAGGACACGGTATGGCGCGTGGCCAGCGCGGCGGCGGAACCTGAGAAGGGCGGCAAGCGGGCACGGAAGCAATGGGCGCAGCGGTTTTACGACGCGATAGGCGATTTCGGTTTTTTGCCGGCCGGGCGCATCCTTGCCGGAGCGGGAACAAATCGTGCTGTCACTCTTTTCAATTGTTTCGTGCTCGGCACGATCAAAGATGACCTTGGCGCTATCTTCGATGGCGTGAAGGACGCCGCGCTGACGATGCAGCGAGGCGGCGGCATCGGCCATGACTTCTCTACACTGAGGCCCAAAGGCGCCCGTGTGGCAAGCATCGGCGCCGACGCCTCGGGTCCGGTCAGCTTCATGGACGTGTGGGATTCGATGTGCCGCACCATCATGTCGGCAGGCAGCCGGCGCGGCGCGATGATGGCGACCTTGCGATGTGACCATCCTGACATTGAAGAATTTATCAAGGCTAAATCGGACCCGGCGCGGTTTAGAAACTTCAACCTGTCGGTGCTCGTTACGGACGCATTCCTTGATGCGGTGCGTGACGACCACCAATGGAACCTCGTATTTAGCGGCAAGGTGTACCGCACGCTGCCAGCGCGCGCATTGTGGGAGCGCATCATGCGTTCCACGTATGACTTTGCCGAGCCAGGCGTCGTTTTCATCGATCGCGTCAACGCCCGCAACAATCTGCGCTACTGCGAGGAGATCCACGCGACCAACCCGTGTGGCGAGCAACCGCTGCCGCCTTTTGGCGCCTGCCTGTTGGGTTCGATCAATCTAGCGCGGCTTATCGAGGACCCATTTACGAACCGCGCAATGCTCGATCTGGCAAAGCTCGAAGAGCGCGTGCGCCTTGCCGTGCGCTTCCTCGACAACGTCATCGACATTTCGAAATATCCGCTCAAAGCGCAGCGTAAGGAGGCCCACTCTAAGCGCCGCATTGGACTAGGCGTTACAGGGCTTGCCGATGGGCTGATCTTAATGGGCAAGAGATACGGAACACGCGAAGCTGCAGACCTGGCCGGTGGCTGGATGGCAGCGATACAGCGCGCTGCCTATCTGGCAAGCACAGAGCTCGCCGCCGAAAAGGGTGCTTTTCCGCTCTTCAACTCGCAACGCTTTGTTGAAAGCCCCAACGTCTCAACACTCGACGCACCCACGCGTGCCGCCATAGCCCGCCACGGCATCCGCAATGGCTGCCTCACTTCGATCGCCCCAACAGGCACGATTTCACTGCTCGCCGGCAACGTGTCGAGTGGCATCGAGCCGGTGTTCGACTTCATCCACCGGCGCCGGATCCTCGGTAAAGGCGGCGCGGCGCACGAAGAGAAAGTGGAGGACTACGCACACGCGCTGTTCCGCCGGCAGTTCGGCGCTTCGGCGCAGCTACCCGAATCGTTCGTCAATGCCGGCGATCTTTCGCCCAGCAAGCATCTGGCAATACAAGCGGCAATGCAGGCGCACGTCGACAGCGCCATCTCCAAGACGATCAACTGTCCACCCGATATCTCGTTTGAAGCCTTTAAGGACGTGTACCTGGAAGCACACGCGCTCGATCTCAAAGGTTGCACGACCTACCGCCCGAACCCGGTGACTGGGGCGGTGCTCAAGCCGGAAGGCGCAGAGCCCCCGGCGCCAGGCACGCTGTCGGAAGAAGAGTGCGGTTTCGAGGTTGCCGCGACGCTACCGGCTGAACACGCGGGCGTCGTCTACATGGCCAAACCGCTCGAGCGCGAGGCCGTCCTTTCGGGAAATACCTACAAGCTCAAGTGGCCAGACAGCGATCACGCCATCTACGTCACGATCAATGACATTGAGCGCGACGGCCGGCGCCACCCCTTCGAAATCTTCATCAATACTCGCAACCTTGAGCATTACGCCTGGACGGTGGCGCTAACGCGTATGATCAGCGCCGTCTTCCGCCGCGGCGGTGACGTGACATTCGTGGCAGATGAACTGAAAGCCGTATTCGATCCGCAGGGCGGGCACTGGGTCGGCGGACGCTACGTACCCAGCTTTCTTGCGGCCATCGGCGAGGTCATCGAAAACCACATAATTCGCACTGGAGTCCTGCAAGGCAATGAAGCCAGGCTGGCTCTCGGGCAAGCAGAAAGCCGGCAGGAGACAGCCGCGGCAGCCGGTGATTCTCGCGCTGCCTTCCAACGCTCAGCACCATTGAAACTTTGCCCGCGCTGCTCGTCGGCCGACTATGTGCGCCGCGAGGGATGTTGGGTTTGTCACGCTTGCGGTTTTTCTCGCTGCGGCTGATTCGTAACGCGCGGCGCACAAGAGCCGTATTTGAATTCGTGCCGACTTGTCACGCGTTTGCACCGTCACATTGGGTCAAATGGAGCGCTGTCGACGTTCGCAGCATGCGGCAGGATTGCATTCACATTGCCCTAAAAACACTGAGATCGGGCCACAATTCGGCTCGAAAATAGGAGCATCGTTAAACAATGGAACGTAAGCTGGCCCACAAACAAAACCGCGTCGAAAAGAACTTAAGCCGGAGGGCCACTAAGGGATCATTTGTTATGGGTGCGCACATTATCGAGCTTGCAGAATTTCGGGCCCGCCGCTCAGAGTCGGGCAAAGCTGCACAGGCGAAGAACGAACCGGCTTCTGGCGCCAATCGCTTCCATTTTTGGACCGGCGCATCGGGAAAGCGTTACGTTCACACGGTCTACAACCTGCTCGAGTGCCCGGCACTGCCAGCCGGCAACTATGTACTTGTGCGTCGCGAGCAGAACGGCCGGCACACGGTGCTTGCGATCAGCCGCGTCAGCAGCGCGGCCCATTCGCTTAATCTGGCTGAGATCCGCCACCGCGGCGCTGAGCTGGGCGCCGACGAGGTCCATGTGCATCTTCTGGCCAACACGGCAAAGCAGAGCAAGCTCGTGGAGTTCGATCTACGCGGCGGCCAGATCAAACCCGATGTCGAGTACATCGCGAGCAGCTGCCTCGTGCACTGACCCGCGCGTCAATCATCACGTGCTACCAATACATTGCGATAGCCGAAGCGCCGCGCCTCTTCCGGCCTTAAGCGGGGCACGCGCACTGGATGCTTGCGGCAAGCCTCCACAAGGGCCGAGGCGTTCGGGCGCACGTGCACGTGTGCACCTCCTCGCGCAATGTGCGGACCAACCAGACCGATAAGACGTTCCAAATCGCGTTCGCGTATGCCCAGCTCAGCAAGGTGTGCAAGCGTGTTAGCCAAGTAGTCGATGTTGTTCCCAGACAGGCCGCAGCCTCCCCGGATTAGGTGCGCCTGTACGCTCAGCGCAAGCCGGCCCGTATAACTCGGATGTGCCCGTTCCACTAGATAGGTGACTGCCATGACCTCCGGTCGGTCCCCGGTTAGCAGCGTTACGGGCACAAGGGCTTCGCGATAGACGCTGATCACCTGTTCGCGCTCGCGCAAGTATTTCAGCGTTTTGTGCGCGGCTTTTGGTGAGACGCGAAAAGCGATCCCCTCGCAGACGCCACCGCGATCAAGCCCCAGCACGAGGCCTGGACGGCAGGGCGAGCCGCGATGATAGCGTGAGTAGATGCAGAAGCTGCGCCGCCATCCGGTGAGCTTGGCGTGCACCGTCTCCTCGAACGGGAAACCCGGCCGCCACATGAGCGAGCCGTAAGCAAAAATCCAGAGATCGTGCGAATTCGCCATCGCTACCTGGTTTCAGCCTTTCCCTTCTTGGCGTCCGTGGGCACATCGGTCTGTGTACCGCGGCCAAAGTCAGGGGCGGTCGTGTCCTGACCGGCCTGAATAATGCCACGCCGAATGGAACGCGCTTCGGCAAACAGCCGGAAAAGTTTATCCCCGTCGCCGAACCTTATTGCACGCTGCAGCTCGGTCAAATCCTCCGAAAAGCGCCCGAGCATCTCCAGCACTGCCTCCTTGTTATTCAAGAATACGTCGCGCCACATGGTCGGGTCAGAGGCAGCAATGCGCGTGAAATCACGAAAACCGCCGGCGGAGAACTTGATCACCTCCGTATTCGTAACTTGTTGCAGGTGTTCAGCCGTATTGACTATATTATAGGCAATCAAGTGCGGCAGATGGCTCGTGATCGCGAGCACCAGATCGTGATGCTCCGCGCCCATGATCTCGACCTTCGCGCCGAGCGCCATCCAAAACGCCTTGAGCTTTTCGACGGCGGCTTTGTCGGTCCCCGGTTCAGGCGTGAGGACCGTCCAGCGGCCGTCAAACAACTCGGCAAAACCCGATTCCGGCCCTGACTTCTCCGTCCCCGCGATGGGGTGAGCGGCGATGAAGTGCACGCCCTTTGGTACGTGCGGAGCGACGTCACGCACGACTGCCGCCTTGACAGAGCCGACATCGGTCAGGATCGCTCCCTGACGCAAATTCGGTGCAATCTCCTCGACAATAGGCCCACAGGCTCCGACAGGAACGCCCAATATCACGAGATCGGCACCCTTCACCGCGTCGGCGGCTTTCACACAGCCGCCGTCAATAAGACGCAGCTTAAGCGCCGTCTCGATTGTCGCCTTGGTGCGCGCACTCCCGACGATCGTTTGCGCCAATCCCTTGCGCCGCACCGCGTGGCTAATGGACGATCCGATGAGCCCAATACCGATCAACGCAATGCGTTCGAACATAGGTTGCGTCATGCAGCCGGCCTCCCGAGAAATTCAGCGAGTGCTTTAACGAGCGCGCGATTGTCCGCCTCCAGACCAATTGTCATTCGCAGGGCGTTCGGCAGGCCATAGGCGCTAACGCGCCGCACGATGATCCCGCGCGACTTTAGGAACTGATCGGCAGCAGCAGCGCTCTTGTCCCGTTCCGCTGGAAAATGAACGAGAATGAAATTGGCGGCACTCGACGTAACATCTAAGCCCAGATCCGTAAGCTCCGCGGTGACCCAGCTGAGCCACTGCTCGGTGTGCGTTACGGCCGCTGCCTCGTGCGCCTGATCCTCGATGGCGGCTACACCGGCGGCCATTGCCGCGGCGGACACGTTGAAGGGACCGCGGATGCGATTGAGCACGTCGGCGATCTCTGGCGGGCAGTAGGCCCAACCGAGGCGTGCGCCGGCGAGCCCGTGGATCTTGGAAAACGTGCGGGTCATCACGGTGTTGTTCGTTGTCGCAACAAGCTCGATGCCCGCCTCGTAATCGTTGTGCCGCACGTACTCGGCGTAGGCCGCGTCGAGCACCAGTAGAACGTCGTCCGGCAACTCGGCGCGCAGGGCCCGCACCTCGCCTATCGAGATATAAGTGCCCGTCGGGTTGTTCGGATTGGCTACAAACACTATGCGCGTTTGTGGCGTCACGCGCGATAAGATCTGCCCAACGTCGCTCCGGTATTCCGTCTCGGGCGCCACGACGGGAACACCCCCGTTGGCGAGAATGATGATGCGATAGAGTAAAAAGCCGTGTTGTGTAAATATCGCCTCATCGCCAGGCTCCAAATAAGCTTGCGCCAGCAGGCTCAAAATCTCGTCCGATCCCGCCCCGCATGCGATGCGGTCCGCGTTCAGCCCATAACGCCCTGCAATAGCCTTGCGCAACGCCGTGACGCTCCAATCAGGGTAGCGCTCAAGCTCTGCGGCGGCTTGGCGGAATGCTGTAACGGCCTTCGGACTAGGACCCAATGGCGTCTCATTGGACGAAAGCTTGATTGGCGTTTCGTCAGCAGCAAGCTCGCTTTCACCCGGCACGTATTGCTCGATCTGGAGAATGCCCGAACATGGTGAAGGCGCGGGACGTGACATTGTGGGCCTCACTTGGTCTTGCATAGGCCCCATCACAGTGGCGTGCGCCGGCCATGGGGCCCCGACTGATAGACAGCCAATAACCCGAAAGCAAAGAAAAGATTGACTTTCCAGGTCAAGTGCCTAGCTAAAGCTCGTCCTCGAAAGCGCAATATAAGAAGACTAAGCTAAAGACCAGAACCCAGTGTCAGAGACGAGGAATGAATACCGCCCCCGTGAAATCTTTCGATGACTCGACGAATGTACGCGTTGCGGAGGCGAACAATCCCTCAAGCAGCGTCGTGCACTTTCCCGACAGCGAGCCCTTGCGGCTTGCCTGCGACCAACTGCTGGCGCCGATCTCCATCGCCTACCAGACCTATGGCGAGCTCAATGCCGACAAGTCGAACGCAATCCTAATCTGTCACACGCTGACCGGTGACCAGTACGTCGCAAGCGTGCATCCGATGACCAAGAAGCCCGGATGGTGGGAGACCCTTGTCGGCCCTGGCAAGCCTATCGATACCGATCGCTTCTTCGTCATCTGCCCAAACATTCTCGGCAGTTGCATGGGCTCCACCGGTCCGGCCTCGATCGATCCGAAGACCGGCCGGCCATACGCGCTCAATTTCCCAGTCGTCACCATTGGCGACATGGTTAATGCGCAGGTGCGGCTCATCGACCATCTGGGGATTGACCAGCTCTTTTGCATTCTCGGCGGATCGATGGGCGGAATGCAGGTATTGGAATGGGCCTCAAGCCACACCGAGCGCGCCTACTCCGCCGTGCCTATAGCAACCGCGGCGTGGCACTCCCCGCAGAACATTGCCTTCCACGAGGTGGGGCGCCAGGCCGTCATGGCCGATCCCGATTGGTGCGCAGGCGACTATCACTTGCATCAAAAGGTGCCGCGCAATGGGCTTGCCGTTGCACGCATGGCCGCGCATATCACATATCTGTCGGAGGAAGCGCTCCACCATAGATTCGGACGCAGTTTGCAACGCGGATCAGAACTAACGTTCTCCTTCAACGCCGACTTCCAAGTGGAGAGCTATTTGCGTCATCAGGGGTCGACGTTCGTCGACCGCTTCGATGCTAATAGCTACCTCTACATCACGCGCGCTATGGACTACTTCGATCTTGAGGCCGAGCATGGCGACGTGCTTGCCAATGCCTTCCGTGGCACCAAGACACGCTTCCTTGTCGTCTCTTTCACAAGCGACTGGCTCTACCCCACGCGTGAAAGCCGCGAGATCGTGCGGGCACTGAACGCTGTTGCCGCCAACGTCTCCTTCGTCGAAATCGAAACGGACAGCGGCCATGACTCTTTCCTGCTCGATGAGCCGGAATTCTTCGCCACGGTACGCGGTTTTCTCAATGCAGCCGGCGTGAAACGCGGGCTCAGCACGTAGTGCCTACCAAGATGCTTAAACTCAGCAACCCGCCCCATAGCGCACACCGTGCCGACCACCTCCTCATCGCGGAAATGGTAGAGCCGGGCACGCGCGTGCTCGATGTGGGCTGTGGCGACGGCGAGCTCCTGCAGCTGCTTGCACAGACAAAATCGGTCGACGGGCGCGGCGTCGAGCTATCGCGCGAGCGCGTCAATGCCTGCGTGACGCGCGGCCTCTCTGTCATACAGGGCGACGCCGACGTCGACCTCGATGATTATCCTGACCAGGCGTTCGACTATGCAATTTTGAGCTTAACGATCCAGGCCACGCGCTATCCCCAGAAGGTACTGGAAAACCTGTTGCGCATCGGGCGTCAGGCAATCGTATCGTTCCCGAACTTTGGACATTGGCGGATCCGCACGCAGCTCCTATTCACCGGTCGCATGCCGCAGACAGAAAACCTGCCCGAACCGTGGCACATGAGCCCAGACTCGCACTTGTGCACCATCAAGGACTTCGCCGATTTGGTCGCACTCGTCGACGCGAAAGTGGAAGCCGCGGTCGCCTTTAATTCGTGGGGCCGCAGGCTCCCCATCCGGCGCTCGCTTTCATTGCAGAACCTGTTCGGCGTGAAGGCGGTCTTTGTCTTGCGTAAACGCAACGGCGGTTGAGCGCGCCTAGAGCAAGATCGTTCTTGATGGAATCGCTCACCAAGCCCAAAAGGTTCCCGACAGATAAGTGAATCTTGCTCTCAATCAAAAGTGTAGAGACTGATTCACGTTTCACTTGGACGCGACTAGCGCTTCCAAGTGAAACGATCAGGCTCTAGCCGCGGATCGGCGCGAAGCTGCGCAAAACGCGCCCTCTTGCCGGTTTGCCGATCGGTGCGACAACTTCTTTGCGCGCCTCCACGATAATGACGCCAGCAAAAGCAGGCGAAACATTCGCACCCATGCGCTCCCAAGCTGGAACCGAGCGCAACAGCATGCGCCGGCCAATAGGTGGAACGAAGAGTGCGCCTCCCCAATCAAAGGGCGTGAACAGTGCATCGAGCAGAAGGGACTCGAGCTGACGGCGACTATACGGCCGGCCTTGGCCAAAAGGGGTATTGTCGAGCCTTGCCCACACGCCGCGCCGGTTTGGCACGATGAGCATTAGGCGTCCCTCTGGTGCGAGCACGCGCCACATCTCACGCAGCAGCGGGTGGCACCGCTCCGCCACCTCCAAGCAATGCACAGCAAGCAGCCGGTCGACCGAGCCGTCGGGCAGCGGCAACCGATCTTCCTCGACGAGAACGGAAAGCGTGCGCCCATCACGCGGCCATACGATCGCGCCCTGGCTGTGGGGCATCAGCGCGCCAATGCGACGTGCCTCGCCGCGATATGAACCTAGATACGGCGAGGGAAAGCCAAGACCAATCAGGGTTGCCCCGTTCACTCTCCTCCAGCGCGCGCGGATGCGATGGATCAGCAGGCGGCGCACGACCTGTCCAAGCGGCGTCGCGTAGAATTCCTGTAGGTCGCTGACGTCGAGCTGCATGGGGTGCAAGCCTTGCGGCCTCTGCCGCAGCAACTCTCTACGATTGATGCCACAATTCAAGCACCCTTGGCAGATGCGTTGAATTTGCGTTGTCGCACCGTTAGATTCCGCCGGTGATCATAATCAAAAATGGTGGTATCCGCAGCATATGGCAAAACTTGATATTATCCAGTTCGCTTGCCGATCCGATAACTATGGCGTGCTGATCCACGACGAGCCCGCCGGCGTCACCGCCGCAATCGATGCGCCCGACGCCGAGCCCATTCTCGCCGGGCTCGCAGAAAAAGGCTGGCGTCTCACACATCTCCTCATAACCCATCACCACGCCGACCATACCGCCGGGAATCTTCAGCTCAAGGAGGCCACTGGCTGCACGGTTATCGGCCCCAAGGCGGAAGCGAACCGCATACCGGGCATCGATCTGGGCGTTGGTGAGGGCGATATAATTGCGTTCGGGGAATTTGAGATCCGCGTGATCGAAACACCCGGCCATACCATAGGGCACGTCACCTATTGCATACCGGCGGCGAGCGTCGCCTTCGTCGGCGACACGCTGTTCGCAATGGGCTGCGGACGTATCTTCGAGGGCAATGCCAAAGTCATGTGGGCGTCACTGAATAAGCTGATGGCGCTCCCGCCCGAGACCGAGATTTACTGCGGTCATGAGTATACTGCAGCCAATGCCGCGTTCGCTTTGACCATCGATCCCGAGAACGCACAGCTCCAGAAGCGGGCTAAGAACGTATCAGAGCAACGCTCCAAGGATCTTGCGACGTTGCCGACGCGGATCGATCTTGAGCTGGAGACCAACCCCTTCTTACGGCCCCATGTCGCCGCAATCCGACAAAGGCTCGGCATGCAGCACGATCCCGATTGGCGCGTTTTCGCCGAGATCCGTGAACGAAAGAACAAGGCATGACCGCACTTTCCGCGGACGACGTCATTTGTTTTCTAGGGTTGCAACAGCATCCCGAACGTGGGCATTACCGCGAAACTTTCCGGGATGATCCCAGCGGGACTGACGGCAGGGCGGCCTCAACCGCAATTTATTTCCTTCTGTCCAAGGACGAGATTTCGCGCTGGCACCATGTCGATGCCGCCGAGATTTGGCACTGGTATGCCGGCGCACCGCTCCTACTTTCCATCGCGCCACCCGATGGCATTGCCATAAACACCCAACTCGGCCCTGACTTGGTCAATGACGAGCGGCCGCAAGCAGCGGTACCAAAAGGTCATTGGCAGCAGGCGCGCAGTTGTGGCGCGTGGACGCTGGTGGGGTGCACTGTTGCGCCCGGATTCACTTTCGAGGGGTTTGAATTGGCGGACGAGAGCTTTGAGCCCGGCAACCCCGCGTAGAAATCGTCAGCTGTTGCGCACTCGGCGCAAAATCCACTTTTCCACGACTAATAACGCACAGAGCCTCCACTCAACATGCTAATAATTATGACTTTTTCTGTATTTCTAGATACTGCGGCTCCCCTGTGCTTGCAGCGTCCACACGACTCATCAATAGGTGATCGTAGCACCTACAAATCACGGTTAGCGGGGGTTGCCGGAAATGATGCGCGAGTCCACTGGACCCTTATTGACGGCGGTATTCGTCGACTACGATAACGTCTATCTCTCCCTAAAGCGGAAGAACGAGGATGCAGCTAAGCGCTTCTCCAAGGACGCTGGCTTGTGGATCAGAGAGATCGAGAACGGCGGCCTTATCTCACCAACGAACACACCAACGATTTCGACCCCGCGACGGATCGTGCTGAACCGCTGCTACGGCAATCCCGTGCCACGGCGGAACACCAGCGACAATTCCACCGACATGAGTTCATTCCCCTTTGTGCGCCACCACTTCCTGCGCTCAGGGTTCGAGGTGATCGATTGTCCGCCGCTGACCGCTCAGCTGAAAAACTCCGCCGATATCCGGATGGTCATGGACATCAGTGACCTCCTTTCGCACGACACCTATTTCGATGAGTTCATCATTCTGTCGGGCGATGCCGACTTCACGCCGGTGCTGCACCGTTTACGCTCATATGCACGCCGCACCGTGATCTACGCTACCGACAATACAGCCGCGCCTTACACGGCAATCTGCGACGGAGAAGTGCGCGGAAACGACTTACTCGCGCTCCTGCGGCCACGCCTGCAAGCCAAGGCCGCGCCACAGCAGGTCAGCGAGCAGCCGGCACTACCGAGCGCGGCCACGATTGAGGTGACGCGTAAGCAGATCATGAGCGAGGTGGTCTCGGCCGTACGTGCTGCCGGGCAGCCTGTGCCACTCGAGGCGCTCGCGGACCGCGCGGTGCGCATTTTGGGTCACGACAAGACAGTTGGCTCTGGCTGGGGGGGCGCGGGTAACTTCCGTGACCTTCTCGCCAGGGGGCTCTCAAGAGAGATTCGCCTCAGCGACCAGCCACCTTATTACGTCTTCGACGCGACCCGGGCGCCGCTGGGAGAGAGCAAACCCACAGATACCCAAACGCCGGAACCTGTCCGTGCCGAAGCGCCGCGCCAAGCGCAGGCGGAAAATCCACCGCGGCATGTGCTGGCACCCCTTCTCGGCAGCACACCTTCAGCTCAGCGTCCCGCCACTTCACCACCTGGCCACACAGCCCAGGTGGAGCGCGGTCCGCTGGCCCCGGCCCAGCCTGATGCCCTCTCGGGTCAGCCGGGGCGTCCTCGTTCCGATCCGCCGCGCACTCAGCAGCCTCAACAGCAGTCGCGGACGTCTCCGCCGCCGCGAGGCGAGGGACCGACAGCCATTCAGCAATCGATCGCACGCATCCATGAGGCATGCCAGGCACCAACGCTTTCGCCGCCGGACTACCGCGCCTTGTTCGATGTCATGGCCCAGGAAATAAGCGCCAACGGGCTGGCGGGCTCGCAGACGCTCGCCAACATTGTCAAGCGCGCGCAAGACTTCGGCATCGAGATTAGACGCGACGATACGCGCTTCGTTCTCGATGTCGTCAGTGAGGCCGACCCTTGGTTCGACCAGGGTGCCTCAGCGAGCCTCTTCGCGAGCCGCTTCCGCAACTTCGTCGTTGCGCGATGCCGCAGCCAGGGTCTCAACCTATCAGCGGGCGAGCTCGACCTAATCGAGGCATGGTTTGCTGGCCCAACACCGGAGTCGCAACGCAGCACCACAGCGCCCTCCCATGCACCCGGACAAGCGCCAGTACCGCAGCAGCCCGCTCCTACCGCGGAGACGGCAAGAGCGGAGGTGCGCTCCGATCATCAATCATGGACTCGAGCAGAGAGCGCCCAACGTGCTGCTGACCCCGACATGCCGGGCAGTGGCGAGATGGATGAATTTCCGCGCATCATTCGCACACGGCTGCGGGGCTAACCCCCGAAGCACCAAGGATCTGAACTCGGCCTGGACGTGCGGCGGCACCACTAAGAGTGCCGCCGCTTTTTTGTGCCGTTGTCAGGTGGCCATGTAGTGACCGCCGTTGATATCAAAGCAGGCCCCCGTGGCGAATCCCGCCTCATCCGCCGCCAGAAAGACGACCGCGCGCGCAATCTCTTCTGACTCGCCAAGCCGACCAACTGGGATCAGCGGGATGATCTTGGAGTCCAGCACCTCCTTGGGCATAGCGAGGAGCATTTCCGTGGCGACGTAGCCCGGTGCAATCGTGTTGACGGTGATACCCTTGACGGCAGACTCAAAGGCAAGCGCCTTGGTAAATCCATGCATGCCGGCCTTGGCGGCAGAATAATTGGTCTGGCCCATCTGACCCTTGCGACCGTTGATCGAAGAGATGTTGATGATGCGGCCAAATTTACGACTACGCATGCCCTCTATGACGAGACGGCACATGTTGAACACCGAATCCAGATCTGTGCGGATGACAATGTCCCACTGCTCCTTGGTCATGCGATGAAGCATGGCGTCACGCACGATGCCTGCATTGTTTACCAGCACGTCGACCGGCCCAAGGTCCTTCGTCACCTGCGCAACGCCCTGCTCACAAGCCGCATAATCGCCGACGTCCCATTTGTATACGGGAATGCCCGTATCAGCCTGGAATTGCTGCGCGGCGGCGTCATTGCCCGCGTAATTTGCGACAACCCGGTATCCGCTATTTTTCAAGGCAATCGAAATCGCGTGGCCAATGCCACGCGTGCCTCCCGTCACGACGGCGATACGTGCCATGGAAGTCCTCCCTCAGTTTTGTTCATTGTTGATCGATAGGGTGAATAAGAAGGCCGCCAGCAGGGCCGGTGGCCGAATTGCATGAAGAGGCGCCCTCAAAGGCGCTCGACGCACATCGCGACGCCCATTCCACCACCAATGCATAGCGTGGTGAGACCCTTCTTAGCTTTGCTGCGCCTCATTTCGTGAAGCAGCGTCGTAAGCACGCGCGCTCCCGAGGTACCGATCGGATGGCCGAGCGCGATGGCGCCGCCGTTGACGTTGACCCGGTCCGTGTCCCAGCCAAGCCCCTTATTGACCGCGCAGGCCTGCGCCGCAAAGGCTTCGTTGGCTTCTACGAGATCGAGATCTTTGACCGTCCACTGGGCCTTCTTCAGCGCCTTTTTCGAAGCTGGAATAGGCCCCGTACCCATGATCGAGGGATCGACACCGGCGTGCGCCCAAGAGACGATGCGGGCCAAGGGCTCGATCCCACGCTTCTTGGCCTCCTTCAGCGTCATGAGCACAACGACTGCCGCGCCATCGTTAAGTCCAGAAGCATTGCCGGCGGTCACCGTTCCATCCTTCTCAAACGCGGCGCGCAGCTTTGCGACGCTTTCAATGGTTGCGCCTTCGCGGATGTACTCGTCCTCGGAAACGATAATGTCACCTTTGCGCGTCTTGATCGTTACAGGCACGATTTCGTCCTTGAACTTGCCAGCCTTCTTGGCCGCCTCCGCCTTGTTCTGCGAGGCTACCGCAAACAGATCCTGCTCCTCACGAGTGATCTGCCATTGGCGCGCGACGTTCTCCGCTGTTGTGCCCATGTGGTAGCCGTTGAATGCATCCCAAAGGCCATCCGAAACCATGGTGTCGATCATCTTGAGATCGCCCATCTTCACGCCGTCGCGCAGGTGTGCGGCGTGCTTGGACTGGCTCATGCTCTCCTGCCCGCCTGCGGCAACGATCGAGGAAGAGCCCGTCTGAATCTGCTGCATGCCGAGCGCGACCGCCCTGAGCGCCGATCCACAAACTTGGTTAACGCCCCAGGCCGGTGCATCGACGGGGACGCCTGCCGCGATGGAGGCCTGCCGGGCCGGGTTCTGCCCCTGGCCTGCTGTTAGAACCTGGCCGAGTATCACTTCGCAAACGTCGCCGGGTGCGACACCGGCACGCTCCAAGGCCTCTTTGATAACGACCTTTCCTAGCTCGTGCGCAGGAAGGCGCGCCAAAGAGCCGTTAAACGAGCCAATCGGCGTTCGTACCGCACTGGCAATGACAATGGTTTCCTTATCCTGGCTCATTATTGGCGCCTCCTCGAGGGCTGGTCTTTGTCAGATTGCGTCGCCGCGGGTGGGAACAACCGTCTGCCCTCTTCCTCTAGAGACCCTGGAGAGCGCGCTACGGCCTATTTTTCGCGGCACGATAGCAGCACCGCCTTCCCTGCCGCAATTGCGACATCTGGTCGGAAGGCGACCGTCATAAACGTCTGGAACCCTAGGCTCCCTGTGTGTTACGCTGACGCAGTGCAAAAAAGTGCCTTCGAATGGCCCCCCCAATGCTGAACAAACCTGACGCCCCAGGCGAAAAAAAAGAAGCGGTTGTCATCAAGAAGTATGCCAACCGACGCTTGTACAACACCGAGACGAGTACCTACGTGACGCTCGATGACCTGGCGGCGATGGTACGCTCCGACCGTGACTTCGTGGTCTATGATGCCAAGACAGGCGACGACCTCACGCACTCGGTTCTAACGCAGATCATTGTCGACCAGGAAAACCGCCAAGGCGGGCAAACCTTGCTTCCGGTTCCGTTCCTGCGCCAACTCATCCGGTTCTATGACGACAGTATCGGACGCATGGTCCCTGGCTACTTACAGTTCAGCCTTGAGAACCTCGCCAAGGAGCAGGAAAAGCTGCGTTCGCAGTTTGCAAATGTCTTTGCCAATCCAACCGCGGCATTCGATGTCTACCAGGACCTTGCTCGCAATAACATGGCAATGTTCGAGAAGGCATTGTCCATGTGGACCCCGTTTAGCGGACAGGACGCAGATAGCGCGAAAGAAGGACAGCCGGGTGCCGAAAATGGTGAGCCCCGCAAAGAACCCGACGAGATCAACGCGCTCAAGTCTCAGCTCGCGAACATGCAGCAGAAGATCGACAAGCTGTCAGAAGATCGCGACGACTAGATCGACGCTGTGTTCTTTGATCCGCAGCGTCACAGCACAACCCTGCCGCCCAGCGCGAATTTTCGGGTGCCCACGATTGGGTGCGCTGGCTCAGGCTAAGACACCAACAACCTAATGAAGAACACACGGGTGCATTCGCCAAATGCGCTCAAAATAGGCATCAACCGTGGGGCGAAGCCAACGGCGAGTTGGCGAGGGGCCAAATTCTCTGAGCCAACAGATTGTGCCTGGAACGCCTAGAACCTGATCGTTTCACTTGGAAACGCTTGGTGCGTCCAAGTGAAACGTGAATCAGTCTCTACACTTTTGATTTAGGGTCTAGACCCTAGAGCAAGGTTCACTCATCTGCTGGAGACCTCCCGGGCGAAGGCCACGTGATTCCATCAAGAACGATCTTGCTCTAGCCGCCATGGCCCAACGTAAGATCACGCCGGGCGACCCGAATCCCAATCGTGTAACCGGCCACCACGTCGATCAAGGCGGCGGTCATGATCATGAAGAACACGGAGTTGGCAGCCAGCGGCGTCATCAAAAACTCGATAAGGCAGGCAACGAACACAAACATCGATAGACCGTGGTCGATCAGCGATGCTGTCGACGTATAAGTCGCCTTCACGATCTCGATGAATAACATGATGAATGTCAATAGAACAATGAAATCCCCCCAAGTGAACTTCAAAATGCCACCGCTCGGCAGCTTGATCTCGGGCAACAAGAGCTTGCTGAGGATTTCAGGGCCAAGCAGCGCCACGATCACGTTATAGAGAATGAGAACGACGATGATGAGCGGAATGGACCTGAGCGACATAGGATAATCCTTTTCCAACCGACCTTGGTCAGTTCAATACGAAGGCCTTTTGCCACGACGGGCTTGGTGCTGCAACGTACGATGCCGTGTGAACGTGGCGTGAGAAGGTCGGCCCCAAGACTTAGACGTCGTTTTTCGCCGGGAGAATCTGCCGGCCGCGATACTTACCCGTCTTGAGATCGATATGGTGCGGGCGCCGCCGCTCACCCGACTCCTTGTCCTCAACATAGGTCGGAGCCTTGAGCGCATCATGCGAGCGACGCATACCCCCCTTTGACACCGTTACTTTCTTTCTCGGAACAGCCATCTGTCATAACTCCGTTTATCGGCACAGCCCCAGACCAGCCAAAACCGGCTAAAGCGCGCCTTCTATCCACCGGGGCATAGGACCTAACGGTCGCACATTCCCCAAACAATTGTCCCGGCGCGGACCACCGGACCGGGGCTCATATCCGCCGCCTTATAGCCAAAATGCGAGCGAACTGCCAAGGCCTTGTAGTCGCTAGCCCCGCGGGGACTGAATACAGTTCACCGCCCAGGGGGACCGGATCGCAAGCCGTTGGATCCGGCGGGCGCGCCGCGATGTCCAGGGCCCCGGATTGCTTGCATCCCGTCTGACCGGATTGGGCAGCGCTACGGCGAGCAGCGCCGCCTGACGCAACGTGAGGCGCTTTGCCGACCTCTTGAAGTGGGCCCGCGCCGCAGCCTCTGCCCCGAAGACGCCCTGGTCCCACTCGGCAATATTGAGATAAACCTCCAAGATCCGCCGCTTGGACCACACCAGCTCGATTGCGAACGTTACCGGCACCTCAATGGCCTTGCGCACATAGCTCTTCGAAGGCCATAGGAACAGATTCTTCGAAACCTGCATGGTGATCGTGCTCGCCCCCCGCGGCGGCCCGCCGGACGCACGCTTGATAGCGCTGAGCACCTCGGCGAAATCGATGCCCCAGTGGCGGCAGAAGCGGCCATCCTCCGACATGATAACTGCGCGGTGGAGATTGGGTGAAATGTCGTCAAGAGGTACCCATTTCTGCATCACGCGTGTTCCGCCGAGCTGCTCCAGCAGCATCAGGTTCGAGAACGGCGGATTGACAAATCGATAGACGACGATCAGGAGCATCACGACGCTGAACCACGCGGCGAAAACGATCGCACCGACTTTGGCTGCTCGGACCCCGATATCCTTGACGCGCCGCCTATCCCAACCGGCGAGTAAGCGCTGAGCCCATGCTTGGATACGGTCCCTCGTCCCTGGCGGCGCATCGCTCGCGGGCACCGCTGATTTAAGAGTTTTGCCTAAAGCCTCGAATGCGGACTGCTGCCCCAACAGTGGTGCTTCGGCAGGACGAAATGGTTCACTGGCCGGGCTGGCCGGCGCGGGCTTGCCCGTTGTGGGGTCAATAGTCTTCTCAGTTGGCGGATCGGACTTATCCATACTGTCCTTACATCCCCCTAGTGCTATATGCGGCGCCAGCCCTCGCGCCGTAGCCGCCAGCCTGATGCCGGGGCGTCCGGCCCACTAGGTAATCCGCGAATGGAATTTGTGCAAAGACTTGAGGCCGCAGCCCGGCGCACCGAGGACCACCTGAGGGCCTTGTTGGACGAATGCGGGCCGGCTGCCAACGGACGCCTCGGCGACGCCATGCGATACGCTGCTCTTGCCGGTGGCAAGCGGTTTCGCCCGTTCCTTGTGATTGAGAGCGCTGCCCTGTTCGGGGTGGAAGAGCGAATGGTACTCGATGCCGCCGCCGCCATCGAATGCGTCCACTGCTACTCGCTCGTGCATGACGACCTGCCCTCCATGGACGACGACAACTTGCGGCGTGGCCAACCCACGGTCCACAGAGCCTACGACGAATGGACGGCAATCCTGACCGGCGACGCGCTGTTAACATTGGCCTTCGAGATCCTTGCGCAACCAGCCGGGCAGCGCGATGCAAGCGTTGACGTGGACCTCGTCCTTGCACTCGCCAAGGCGGCGGGCGGACGGGGAATGGTTGAGGGGCAAATGTTCGATCTCGAAGCAGAGAAACTCGGCACACCCGAAACTCCAACGATCGATCACATACGAAAACTGCACGCTCTCAAAACCGGAGCGCTCATTGCGTGTGCCTGCGAAGCAGGCGCTATTCTCGGCCGGGCAACAGCCATCGACCGTGCGGCGTTGCGGCGCTATGGCGAGCACCTCGGCTTCGCCTTCCAGATTGCCGACGATCTGCTCGACGCAGAAGGCGATACCGAGATCGTCGGCAAGGAAACGGGCAAGGACAATGCGCGTGGCAAAGCCACGCTGGTCACGCTCCTAGGCGTAGACAATGCGCGCGCGTGCCTTGAGGAAGCAGAACGCGACGCCGTCAATTCATTACACTTGTTTGGTGGACGCGCCGCGACGCTAATCGAAGCTGCACGCTTCGCCGCCCAGCGCGCACGCTAGAAAAGCTAATGGGCACCTCGAACAATGGCGCCTTTGGCTTTGTGGGTGCCGGCGGCGCGGCGTCAGGCGCGGTTGCGATGCTGGTCTGCCGCCTTGGCGGCGGCCTTTGCGTTGCCCTCAGGCCGTCTTGCAACGCCTTGGACGCAATTGGGGCGTCAGGTAGCCGCCATT
>JAAERO010000118.1 GCA_024230315.1 Hyphomicrobium sp. | reverse complement strand
GGACGCATCGGATTTTGCTTCACCCGTTGGGTGCACCATTATGACCCCGCATCTATTCGCCTAAGATGCTGATGATAATATCTGAATCGGTAAGTTGGGCCTCTCTCTAACCGACTTATCTGGGCAATGCGGGTTAAAGCAGCTGGTGCTGACGATTGTTATGGCGCTCGTAGCGAGCGTGCTGGTGATGGTGTTCGCCGCGGCACGAGACGCGCGCGCCATCTTCGCACTAGCAGCCACGCTCTTCGTGGTGCAGATAATTTTCGTGACGCTGCGCATCAATTGGCCGCTCATGCGCGACGGCCCAGCGCAAAGCAAGGAAGGCGCCGTGGTCGCCTCCGTTCTGTGCAATTCTGTCCTTACTGGTCTTGCCTATGCGTGGGGAGCTGCGGCGATGCTGACCGTCTATTCCTTGTCCGGCTTGAGTTGGCGCCACGGGTGGCAGTACGGCGCAGCCATGGCGCTCGTCGCTATTGGCGTCTTCGTCTACACCCGCTGGCTCAGCGCGGACAACAGTGGGCTTCGTACACCACGCGCACTCGCGGCCGTGACGAGCCTTGGCGCGTTGCAAGGGCTTGGCACGATCGCTGCGTTGGCCTTTCTTCTACTTTCCGGAAAGCTCGCCACACCCAAATCCGACTGGGCCGCCAACGATATCTTCCTTGCTGGAAGCGTGACGCTAGCGCTGTTGTCGCTGATCTCAGTGCTATCGTATCGGAAGGCCCAGCTCGCACTGACGCGCACCGTTCACCGCTGACATTTAGGACAGAAGAATGTCGAGCGGCCCCTTTGGACGATGCGGCGCACGTTGCCCTGGCAGCCAGTCGATACACACGGTTGTCCCTGGCGGCCATAGACGGCGAACGACTCTTGAAATGCACCGATCGCGCCGTCCGTGTGGCGGTAGTCACGCAAAGACGAGCCCCCTGCAGCAACCGATTCTTTCAGCACTGCACGGACAGATTCAACGAGTTCCAATGCGCGCACCGTCGGCATGCCGCTTTTCTTTGCCAGACTGGCCGCCGGGCGTTTGGGCGAAAGCCCAGCGCGAAACAGCGCCTCGCACACATAGATGTTGCCAAGACCGGCCACAATGCGCTGGTCGGCTAGAAATGCCTTGAGATCGACCGCTTTGCCAGCCGCACGCTGCGCCAGATATTCTGCGGTTAGTGCCGGACCAAGCGGCTCGACACCAAGTTCGCGTATCAGCGGGTGCGCAGCGAGTTCGGCTTGCGATACGAGCAGCATGAAGCCGAAGCGGCGCGGATCGTTGTATGTAACGATTGCACCGTGCTCCATGTGAAACACAATGTGATCGTGCTTGGCGCTGGCAGCCGTCGTGAGGGCAAAGTTGCCAAGCGGCCGGCCCCACGGCTTGTCTTTTCGGGACTTGCAATGGACCGTGAACCGGCCAGTCATGCCGAGGTGCATAAGGAGCACTTCACCGCCGGATAGATGTGCCACAAGATACTTGGCCCGCCTCTCCAAGCGTTCAACACTTCGACCGCTGAGACGCCGGGCAAAGCGCTCTGGAAAGTCAAAGCGAAGGTTGGCCCGCCGCTGCTCCACATGCGCAAATCGGGCACTTGTGAGCACCGGCTCCAGGCCTCGCCGCACAATCTCCACTTCGGGCAGCTCGGGCATCTTCTTAACCGCTTCGACAATACAACTGCGACCCACGCGACCGGGACCATAGCGCGTGGCACGCGCCTTCGCTATTGTCAGCCCACATGAGCAGTCCCACAAATCAAGGACAGCGCACCCGCGCGGCGCACCAAACAAAGTTTGGGTTCCGCGATGTGCCCGAAAACGAGCGCCAAGGCCTTGTGAACGAGGTCTTTGCCACCGTTGCCGAACGCTATGACCTGATGAACGACCTGATGTCAGGCGGTTTGCACCGCTTGTGGAAGAACGATCTGATCGGGTGGCTCAATCCACCGCGCAACGACCGTTCCTTCCGCCTGCTCGATGTGGCGGGCGGTACGGGAGACGTTGCCATTCGCTATGCACGCGCGAGCGGGCCAAATGCGACCGCCGTCTTGTGTGACATCAGCCAGGAAATGCTTAGCGTGGGGCGCCGCAAAGTACGCGAGGCAGGCCTTGATCAGCGCGTCACTCTTACGCAAGGGAACGCAGAAGCACTCCCGTTTCCGGACCGCACATTCGATGCCTACACAATTGCCTTCGGCATCCGCAATGTCACTCACATAGACAAGGCACTTGGCGAAGCCTTTCGCGTCCTAAAGACCGGTGGGCGTTTTCTCTGCCTGGAATTCTCCCAGGTGCAGGTGCCGATCCTCGACCGGATCTATGATTTCCATTCGTTCGAGATAATCCCACGTCTGGGCCAACTCACCGCAGGTGATGCGGAACCCTACCGTTATCTCGTTGAGAGTATCCGCAAGTTCCCGGCGCAGGAACGCTTCGCCGCGATGATCCGCGAAGCCGGATTTGCGCACGTCAGCTACCGTAATTTGACCGGCGGCATTGCCGCTATCCATTCGGGCTGGAAGATCTAACGCCGCACCGAAAACACGACGATAGAGACTGGTTCACGTTTTACTTGGACGCGACTCAAGCGTTTCCAAGTGAAACGATCAGGCTGTCGTCGCCTTACGCGGCGAGTAGATCCCAATACGTCGCCATGTTCGCGCCACTACCAGGCTCGTCGTCATCGCTGCCCGAAGTGTGGGCTTGGACACAAACGTAGCTGGAACCGTTGTTCCTGACGACATTAGCTACGGCGTAAGCCGTCGAGGTGGCCCACGCACCTCTCCAGACTAGCCCAGCGAACGTGGTGAAGGGAAACGTCACGACGCCCGTGGAGCAATTGATGACGATCGCTTCCCTCCAGGCGGAGCCGTCTGGGCTCACCTTGAAGCGAAAATCGTCATCCCCCGCCAATCCGAGCTCGGCCCGCCCCGACCAAGCGCTCTGATAAAGAAGGCTCGCAGTGTCGCTGGCGGCGGCCTTGTTAATCTTGAGCTGCTGGCCAGCGCCTGCGTTATTGAGCAACGTTGCGGGCGACGAGAGACTAAGCCGGTTCGTCGCATCGGCTGTGGCGTTGATCCCAACCGTCGTGAAATTGCCGTCCCCGCCGCCTCTGGTCGTGAGAGCCGTCCAGTTCGAGTTGCTCCAGACGACGGCGGCGTCCTCATCGCCGATCCAGGCGATCCAACCTTCGTTCGGGGTAAAGAATGCCCAGGCACCGCCCTGGAAAGCGGCGACGTTGCCGGCCTGACCGTCCCAGTCTCCGGTTGGGCTCGCCGCCACGATGTAGCGGTCACCCTCCGCGGGTGAGATGGGCGGAGTGGCAAGATCCCGATCGAGAACGGCGAGCTGGACAACAGCATCAAGCGCCCTAATCGCCTCGTTGTGCGTCACATGCTTCTGTGACTGCGCAGCCATGATGTAGGGCAGGCCAAGATTGGGCGTGTCGTCCACGGTGGTCGTCCTCGCAACTCTAACGTTGGGAGCAAAGGATAATAGGAAAGAGCGCCCCCGGGGATAAGTCCGCACGTCGTTGCGTCGCGTGGACTAGAGCAAGATCGTTCTTGATGGAATCACTTGGCCTTCGCCCGCGATGTCTCCAACAAGAACGTGAATCTTACTCTAGGGCACCTCGAACAATGGCGCTTTTGGCTTTGTGGGTGCCGGCGGGCGCGGCGTCAGGCGCGGTTGCGATGCTGGTCTGCCGCCTTCGCGGCGGCCTTTGCGTTGCCCTCAGGCCGTCTTGCAACGCCTTGGACGCAATTGGGGCGTCAGGTAGCCGCCATTC
>JAAERO010000117.1 GCA_024230315.1 Hyphomicrobium sp. | reverse complement strand
CCTGTGCCGTCTGTGGGGTCTTTGATGAACCCCTCGCCAAAGGTCTCGCAGTCGATTGGCCCGAAACGCTCGATGTTGCCACCGAAGTCGATGATATGACACTCCTTCTTGCCCTCGTACAACCTCGTGCCTCGACCAACGATCTGTGCGAACAGCCCGGCAGACTGGGTGCCTCGTGCAATGACAATGGCATCGCAGCAAGGTGCATCCCAGCCAGTGGTGAGACAGTCCACGTTCACGATCCACCTGAGATTTCTGCTCTTGAATCTATCGAGTTGTGTCGCTCGGATGATTGGCAGGGTCTCTCCAGTTATAACAGCAGAGGACTCACCAAGAGCCTGCAACTCATGGTGGACAAGTTCTGCGTGAGCCACACCAGAGCAGAACACAGCAACTGACTTCCGGCCCTGCTCGTTGGCTGTCTGCACAATCTCGCGTGTCTTCTGCTCCGTTGCCCAGTAGGACAGGAACTTGGACTGCTGTTCACCCTGATTGAACTCCCCTGCCGTCACCTTGACGCCTGAGAGGTCCACAGACTTCGTTGGAAGCGTAACAGGCTTAGTTAGGTAGCCATCTTCAAACATGCGTGAGAGAGGGGCTGTGTAACTCATACGATCAAACAGGGAACGCTTGGAACCATGGATGACTCCATTGGTCCTGAATGGCGTGGCAGTCACGCCCATGAACTTACAGGCAGGGTTGATCTCCCGGACGCCCCTGATGAGTTGCTGGTACTGGCTGTTCTCCTCGAAACTCACTTGGTGAGCCTCATCGACGAAGACTAGGTCAATCTTTCCGAACTCCTCTGCACGCTTAAACACAGACTGCACGCCAGCGAATGTGACCTGTTCACTGGTCTGTCTGATACCGATGCCAGCAGAGTAGACTCCAGACCTAGACAGGCCATCTGGATCGACTTG
>JAAERO010000116.1 GCA_024230315.1 Hyphomicrobium sp. | reverse complement strand
TCCAGCTTCACGCGACGGTCAAAATCCAGCCCAAGACGACTGTATTCGCTTTCACCCGCAAGGTGTGACAAGACTGCCCCCAAATCATAGCCCCAAACGACTGAATCGTAACGGAATTACGCCAGTAGCGCAGCAGAAATCCGGCGTCTACTTGGGGAATGCGGGCTGAAGAGGAGCCAAGACATTGGTGCCACATCATCGCGGGCATAGGCGTGAGCGTCAACCGACCTATCATTCAAGTTCTAGGGCTTAGGGACATGCTAATCGCGCGGCGGAAAGCCACCATTGAACTTGCGTTCACGCCGAACCATCTTGTCTGCCAGAGCGGCCTAAGATCGTTAAGTCAGTTCACGCATAACAAGGACAGGCAAATGACCAAAGCAAATCGAATGGCCGCAAAGGAGATGAATTGTGAGAGCCGCGTTCTGACACTTGCGTTGAGGCTCTTTGCAGTTGGTCTGGTGATGGGCGGTGCCATATGGGCATTGCAGCCAAGGGATAGCTTGGCTGAAGAGATCACTCTGTACAAGAATGCCAGCTGTATGTGCTGCAAGAGGTGGGCCAATCTGTTGCGTGGCAAGGGATACGAAGTTGTTGAGCGAGACGTTGATGACCTCGATTCCATAAAGGCTCAATTCAACGTTGGACAGAAATACCAAGGCTGCCATACGGCATTGATTGGTGGCTATGTGATTGAGGGTCATGTTCCCATCAAAGAGATTGACCGGCTCTTGAGAGAACGCCCCGACGCGAAAGGCCTCTCCGTTCCGGGCATGCCAGTGGGTTCCCCCGGCATGGAAATGCCTGGCAGAAAACCGGATTCCTTCAACGTTATTCTCATGAAGAAGGACGGCAGCTCAGAGGTCTACGCCAGATACTGAATTCAGTCGTTGCCGCTGTAGACTTCGGTATCTGTTGGACAGACTGGGCTCACGGCCCAGGAAATGTTTTCCGATTCGTCGGCAAGTGATGAGGCCCCGATCAAGCGTCTGGAGCAGTGCTCGTAATCCAGGCCGTTGCTGCGTGGATTGAACGGTCGTCCACGCTCGTTGAGATGGCCCGCTTCGGCGAGCGCCCTTAATGCTGCACGGTGTCAATTGGCTTGATGCTGCGCCAGGGTAGGGACCTGCGATTGTTCAGGACCGCCGTTTGAAGAACCGGTAAAGCGGGACGAAGACGACGGCGATGTACCAGCCGTAAAAATAAGCGCCCACTAGGCCGAACAGAAAGCCTGAGACGGTCAGCCATTCGAAACCGGGCAAGAGAGGTGCCCAAGCCTTATCCGACATTCCCCAAGTAGTCCTTCATTTTCGTTCAGTGCGCCCAATTTTCCTCGGCCAACACGTCACGTTGAGCCGAGCTTCGATTGTTGGTGGAGATCTGGCCAATGGAGGTGGCTCTTTGATCGTTTCGTTGCGTGTTTTCATGTCGCAAGACGTACTTCGGTTGTGGTGTTTGAGCGTTGTTGCGGTGCGCGCGGCTATGTGGGCACGGGTTGACATCGAAGCCGGGCAATCGCTTTGAGGATTTGGCCAAAGAGT
>JAAERO010000115.1 GCA_024230315.1 Hyphomicrobium sp. | reverse complement strand
CCCGAATGAGAGTTTGAGCAACCGTCGTGTTGAACTCAGCGCCCTGCACTAGTCCATTTGCACCATATATGAATGCGTCACAGATTGAGTGAAGGATGCCGCTCGTTCTGTACTTGACAAACGGTCATGAGAGTTTTTGCGTCCGACAGCAATGGCGCGCATGCCCCGTTCGGCTGCGTTATTGTCGATGCTCAAGCAGCCATCGTCCAGATAGGGCCGCAGTCGTTTGAGGCGCGTCACGCCATAACGAATGGCACCGGCCAAGGCTGACTTGCCCGAGATCTGTGTGAGCTGGGCCTGAAGCCAGGCTTCCAGATCGTCGAAGACTGGCCTGGCTTTTTCCTGCCTGACCCGCGCCCGTTGATCTGGCGACTGGCCTCGGACGTCCTTCTCGATCGCATAAAGCCCGGCGATACGTTTGATGGTTTCATCGGCGATGGCAGAGCCTTGAGACTTGTGTACATCGACAAACTTGCGCCGTATGTGCGCCATGCAGGCGACCTGCGCATTGTTGCGTTCACGGTCAACGCACGTCGTTCTTAAGCGTTCAAAGAACGCAAGCCAACACAAGCAAAAAACACCCCACTGATCACCTGTGCCCGATCCCGAACAGCCCCTGTTTGAGAGCGCCTATCGATTATGCGCATGTATGCGCGTGGTTGTTAAGATCAGAGGCGCAGGCTTGGATAACAAGGTTACGGCCTCAGATTTGCGACACGCATCAGTGGCCAATCCACCTTGAGACAAGAGCTATTACTCCGTGTCTGACGACAGATCGGGTCCTTCCTAATCCAACGCACACGTCAACAACGCGCAACTATGAAGTGAGAGATGATCATGACGACCCCTCCGAATCTAGACAGCTGGCTCTCTCTACATTCAAGCCAGCGTTGCTGGGGAACTTCGTTTGCGCCCGTATTGCCTTCTCACAGGAGAAATTAGGGATGACCAATTGTGCGTCACTGGACCCAGCCAACACTAGGGAGTTCGATATGAACAAAACACTCGCTGCTGGAATTGTTGCCTCCGTATTGCTCGCACTGCCCATCATGGCCTTTGCCAAGGAACAGGCGAAGGACCATGTGGCTGCAGCAAGTCAGTCGGATAAAGATACGCAAAAGCTCATAAAGTTGTCCGATGAGGGCTTTGTCGGCCTGCGTGCCGTACGCGCTGCTCGATTATCCATTTTTAACGGCAACACAGTCGGCGCCGAGGCCATGATCGAAGAGGCTCTCAAACAGTTTCAGCAGGCGAAGAAAGAGGCCAAAGACTATGTCACTCGATTGGCGAACATGGATTCGGACGATAATAAGAAGGAACTTTGGATTCCTATCGATGCGTCCCTCGCACTCGGTGAGGATTTTATTATGACCGATGAAAAAGAGGCGCGCATTGCCGAGGCCAATAAGCATTTCAAGAACAACGACGCAGCCAAGGCTGTTGCGGCCTTACAGGTGGCCGAAGTGGATGTGAGGTACACGCGCATTCTCCTGCCGCTCAACAAAGCGATTTCGCGGTTGAGCACTGCCAATGATCAGTACGAAAATGGCAAGTACTATGAGGCAAACCTAACGCTAAAGGGCATCGAGGATAGCGTCATTTTAGACACCGTCATGCTTATCGATCTACCAACAGCATCAGACAGTAAGAAGCCAGAAAAGGTGAAATAGTTGAACCGCCCCGGGTTTCCCGGAGGCTATTTCATTTGAGTCATGCTGCGATATCTTGGTCCTCCAAGCAAGCATAATAGTGGGCCTCGGCTTCTGCCGGTGGGATGTTGCCTATGGAGGCGAGTAGCCGGCGGTTATTG
>JAAERO010000114.1 GCA_024230315.1 Hyphomicrobium sp. | reverse complement strand
CAGCACCCGAGGTCTTCATTCCAGCACTTGCTGCGTGGCCACCTTCGCAGCCTCGGCTTGCTCCGGCGCCAACGCAGCATCTAGCCGATGAAGCCGCCACGAACTAACATGCCGCCTGGACTACTCCGTGGGGGCCGGTCAAGACGATGTCGGGCATACCCCCATTCGTTGAATAGACAGCCGAGCCGCACGTTGGGCAGAAGCCGCGGCGCACCATGTTTCCACTATCAGCGGGGCGATCATAAAATGTCACCGTGCCGCTTACGGAGAACGCCTCTTTGGGCACGACAATATGGGTGCAGTGCCCTATTCCGCTTGATTTGCGGCAATCCACGCAATGACAATGCGCAGCCATCATGGGTTCCGCGCTGCATTCGTAGCGTACGGACCCGCACAAACAACCACCCTTAAATCCAGGCATGACTCGATCCCCTCGCGCATTTGGAACTTAACCGCAAATCAGCGTAGGGTAGTCACTTGCAAATTGCAAGTCACCATAGGTATCTCACGACGTGCCCACGCGCTCCAGCAAACCACAACGCTCCGACTGCCCGATCTCAACCACGCTAGAGGGGATCGGTGACCGCTGGACGCTCGTTATTGTGCGCGACATGGTGATGGGTAAGAAAAGATTTGTTGAGTTCCTGGCCTCGCCCGAACGCATCACGACCAATGTTCTGACAGACCGTCTCGCCTTGATGGAACAATTGGGCGTGGTGCAGAAGAAGCCCTACGAGAAGCGGCCGCTGCGATTCGAGTACACGCTGACGCCCAAAGGAATGGGTTTGCTTCCCGTGCTGCAGGAGATGTGCCGGTGGGCCAACCGCCACATACCTGAAACTTGGATCCCGACAAAGAGCTTCATGAACAAACGCGCGCCCGCCAGGGGCAGGTGAGCGGCTTCAGGTCACAATTTGACACCCTGTGCATGGGCAACTCTCCCCTTGCCGCTGCACGGTGCCCGAGGTAGGCCAATGTCATGAGCGATAAACCGATTCTGCCGGGTCCAGGCTCCGTCGAGCCGATCAACCTCAAGGATGCGCTGGAAGAGCGCTACCTCGCATACGCGCTCTCCACCATCATGCATCGCGCGCTACCCGACGTGCGCGACGGCCTCAAGCCAGTGCACCGGCGCATTCTCTATGCCATGCGCGAGCTTAAACTCGATCCTGCCGCCGGCTACAAAAAGTGCGCAAAGATCATCGGCGAGGTGATGGGCAACTTCCACCCGCACGGCGACCAGGCAATTTACGACGCGTTGGTGCGGCTGGCGCAAGGGTTCGCCGTGCGCTACCCGCTTGTCGATGGTCAGGGCAACTTCGGCAACGTCGATGGCGATAACGCTGCGGCCATGCGCTACACCGAAAGCCGGCTGACGGACGTGGCGCAGGCGTTGCTGGAGGGCATCGACGAGGACACGGTTGCGTTTCGCGCGACATATGATGGGACGAGTAACGAGCCGGTGGTACTGCCGGCCGCATTTCCCAACCTGCTGGCGAATGGTTCGGTCGGTATCGCGGTGGGGATGGCCACGAACATTCCTCCGCACAACGCCGAGGAGCTTTGCAACGCGCTTTTGCACCTGATCAAGTATCCCGGTGCCACGATCGACAAGCTCATTGAATTCATCCCTGGGCCTGACTTTCCCACCGGTGGCGTTTTGGTCGAGCCGCGCGATCAGATCCGGGAGGCGTACAAAACGGGCCGCGGCGGCTTCCGGCTGCGCGCCAAATGGGAGCAGGAGGACACGGGGCGTGGCACCTATCAGATCGTGGTCACCGAGATTCCCTACCAGGTGCAGAAGGCAAAGCTGATTGAACGTATTGCGGAGCTGTTGCACGAAAAAAAGGTGTCGCTTCTTGGCGATGTGCGAGACGAGTCGGCGGAAGAAATCCGCGTGGTGCTCGAGCCCAAGAGCCGCAGCGTCGATCCCCTCGTATTAATGGAGAGCCTATTCCGGCTCACCGATCTTGAGGTGCGCTTCGGCCTTAATATGAACGTGCTCTCGGCGGAGCAGATCCCCAACGTGCTGTCGCTGCGCGACGTGCTGCGCCAATGGCTGGAGCACCGCATCGAAGTCCTCGTTCGCCGCTCAGAGTGGCGCCTGACGAAAATTGAGCATCGGCTTGAGGTGCTTGACGGCTATTTGATTGCCTATCTCAATCTCGATGAGGTGATCCGCATCGTCCGCTTTGAGGATGACCCCAAGCAAAAACTGATTAAGCGTTTCAAGCTTACCGAGGTTCAGGCCGACGCGATCCTCAATCTGCGTTTGAAATCGCTCTCCAAGCTGGAGGAGATCGCGATCAAGGCGGAGCACGATAGGCTCTCAAAAGAGCGCCGCAACTTGAAGAAACTCTTGAAATCTGACGATCTGCAGTGGGAGTGCATCGTCGAAGAGTTGAGGGCGACGCGTGAGCGCTATTCCAATAAGACCGAACTAGGCGCCCGGCGCACGTCGTATGCTGAGGCGCCTGAGATCGAGGTCGATCTCGATCAAGCGATGATCGAGAAGGAGCCGATCACCATTGTTCTGTCCGAGAAGGGCTGGATCCGCGCGATGAAGGGGCACGTGGACGACACGTCCCGTCTTGAGTTCAAGCAAGGCGACGCCTTGAAACGTGCGCTTCATGTCTCGACCACGGACAAGCTGTTGGCTTTCGCCACCAATGGTAGGATCTTCACGCTGGAGGCCAGCCAGCTACCTGGCGGGCGCGGGCATGGCGAGCCCGTGCGCCTGATGATCGATTTGGAAGAGAACCATGACGTGGCGGAACTCTTCACATACGAACCGGGCCGTAAGCTGCTAGTAGCCTCGACTGGCGGCTATGGCTTCATCGTGCCCGAGGACGAAGTGGTCGCGTCGACCCGCAAGGGGCGTCAAGTTTTGAACGTGTCGGAGCCAGATGAGGCCAAGGTGTGCATTCCTATTGATGGCGACCAGGTCGCGATCATCGGCGAAAATCGTAAGCTGCTGGTGTTTGCGCTGGATCAGATCAACGAAATGTCGCGCGGCAAGGGGATGATCCTCCAGCGCTTCAAGGGCGGTGGCCTTTCGGATGTGCGGGTGTTCAAGAAGGCTGATGGCCTCACATGGCTCGATCCCGCCGAGCGCACATTTACCCTCACCTGGCGAGAGCTAAGAGATTGGTTGGGCGTGCGCGCGCAGGCTGGGCGGCTCGCGCCCAAGGGTTTTCCGCGGTCCAACAAATTTGGCCCGTCTTTTTAATCTTAGCTCACCCTATATCCAGTGTGCGCTTGCCCGGAAATCGGGCGAAGGCTAGGACTCTGCTTCATGAGACGGAGGGGGACAGCACATCGCGTTGTAGCGGTCATCGCGATAATGTTCGCGGTTGCCGGTGAGGTGTGGGCTGGCGGCGGACCTGCGCCCAGCTTGGATGTTTGCGCAAAGTCCGACTTCGAAGCCGTGGTTGATAACGCGGCTGCAGCCCTGCGCAGCCTCAACATGAAGAACAGGCCGGCCTTTCAAGAGAAGCTGCGCGCATTAAAGGAGAAGCGTGGCTGGAGTCACGAGGTATTCCTGAAGGAGGCAGCTCCCTTCGTGCGCGACGAGCACATTGCTGTTTTCGACGAGCAATCGGAACGGTTGCTAAGCGATATCTCGACGATGGGGCAAGCAGGTGCGGACGCTAAGGCGCCGGACTGTGTCCTGCTTTTAGAGCTGAGGGCGCGCATGAGGGTTCTGGTGGACACCCAGAACGCCAAGTGGACCTACATGTTCAAGAAGCTCGACACCGCCCTTTGGGAGTGAGCACGAACGGTCAGTCGCGGCGCACCCAGCCGTTGGGCCCCAAGTGTTCCTGCGGCTGGAAGCGCATCTTGTAGCTCATCTTGCGCGAGCCGTTGATCCAATACCCGAGATAAAGAAAGGGGAGCCCCAGCCGGCGCGCGTATTCGATATGCTCGATGATCATGTAGGTGCCAAGGCTGAGCGCTTCGACATTAGGATCATAGAAGCTGTAGACCATCGAGATGCCGTCGGAGAGCATGTCACAAAGGGCGACGCCCTTTAACGGCCAATCGTCCTGATGGACCTCCAATGGATTTTCGGGCTTTTCCCGGTACTCCGTGACGAAGGTATTGATGACGCTGTCTTCCACCATCATCGCGTAGTCGAGCACGGTCATGTCAGACATGCCGCCATCAGCGTGGCGCGCGTCGATGTAACGGCGGAAGAGGTTGAATTGCTCAGGCGTTGGCTCCGGCTCACGGCGTATCGTGTGGATCTGGCTATTCTTATCCTTCACCCGGCGCATGTTGCGCCCTGGTTGTAATTCGTTGACAACCACGCGAACTGAGACGCATGCGTGGCAGCCCTCGCAGTAAGGCATGTAGGCGATGTTCTGGCTGCGGCGAAACCCGCCTTTCAAAAGACTATCGATAAGCGCCGGCGGTTTTTCGCGCGTCAGGTGAGTGAAGAGTTTGCGTTCCAGGCGCCCGGGGAGATACGGGCAAGGCTGAGGGGCGGTGACGTAGAACTCCGGAAAGTGCTTTTGCTGTTCCGTCATTCGGCGACGTCCTTCATCAGCCAGGATCTGCAAAGGCGCGCTGAGAGCTTTTCGTTTAGCAGTCTGCGCGGCCGGTACGATGATAGGTGAGGCGTACGGGCGTGATCAAGGCAGGTTGGCCCGGTTGCGCCATTTTCGCTGCACTGCAAAACGCTAATTCTTTGCCCATTGTAGCCTAAAGCTGATTTATGGGCACCTCGAACAATGGCGCTTTTGGCTTTGTGGGTGCCGGCGGCGCGGCGTCAGGCGCGGTTGCGATGCTGGTCTGCCGCCTTGGCGGTGGCCTTTGCGTTGCCCTCAGGCCGTCTTGCAACGCCTTGGACGCAATTGGGGCGTCAGGTAGCCGCCATTCGTTCCAGGCTCACCATACGGCGCATGTTATAGACGAGATTCTGCAGCCCGATCTTTGCCGCCGCCCGCTGGAAGCCGAT
>JAAERO010000113.1 GCA_024230315.1 Hyphomicrobium sp. | reverse complement strand
TGGACTTTTTTGTGTCGTCCGGCGTCATAACAACGGCCTCGATGTCGGCGCGAAAGCTCTCCCAACACACGAGCTTGTCGATCGCCTCAAGCCGATCACCTTTCTTCGACAGAAGCTCAAGCCGCCTGTCGGAATCGAAAACCCAATCTGCGCCATCGTGCCCCGCCCGAATCAATCTGTCAGGCATCAGACTGACATAAATCGGAGTATGGGTTATTTTTCGAGGTGCCCTTGAGTCGTTCCAAGTGAAACGTGAATCAGTCTCTGCACTGTTGATTTAGAGTAAGATTCACTTGCCTGTTGGAGGCCTCCCGGGCGAAGGCTGAGTGATTCCATCAAGAACGATCTTGCTCTAAGGAGGAGGCGTGGACGCAGTTCGCAAAGACATGCCGATCGAACTCGCGGAAGCCGGAGCGCCGTTCCTTGGAGTCGGCGCCTCGGCGAAGGGCCTTGCGTGGCGCGAGCGGCTAGCACCGGACGCTGAGCCTTGTGCAATAGCCATCAGTCAGCGCCACGGGCTGCCTGAACTCTTAGGAAGGGTGCTCGCGGCGCGCGGGGTGACGCTCGAAGAGGTGGCAACCGTGCTCAATCCAACGCTGAAGGCGCTGATGCCGGACCCCAGCACGCTGCGGGACATGGACGTGGCAGCCAAGCGGCTGGCCGATGCCATCGAGAAGGGTGAGGCTGTAGCGTTGTTCGGCGACTACGACGTCGATGGAGCGGCGTCATCGGCGCTTCTTGGGCGCTTCTTTGCCCAACATGGGCGCAACGCGCGCATCTATATTCCCGACCGTATGTTTGAAGGTTACGGACCGAACGCCGCAGCGATCGAGAGCCTCGTGCAGGAGGGCGCGCGGCTTATAGTGACGGTCGACTGCGGAACGACGAGCACCGAACCATTGGCCCGCGCAAACGAACTCGGCGCAGATGTCATCGTCATTGACCATCACCAGGCAGACGAGGAACTGCCGGCCGTAAGTGCCCTGGTCAACCCCAATCGCCAAGACGACGTGTCTGGCTTGGGTCACCTATGCGCGGCCGGTGTGACTTTCCTCGTGCTTGTCGCCGCGACGCGCGAGCTGCGTCAGCGCGGCTATTACGCCAAAGGAACTGCCGAGCCAGACTTGATGTCTGAGCTGGATCTCGTAGCGCTTGCAACCGTTGCCGACGTGGTCCCGCTTACAGGCCTCAACCGGGCCTACGTTACACAAGGACTGCAAGTGATGCGCTGGCGCCGGAACATCGGTCTCAAGGCGCTCATCGATGCAGCAGGTTTGAATGAAGTGCCAGCGCCCTATCACCTAGGCTTCATTTTGGGCCCGCGTATTAATGCCGGCGGCCGTATCGGCGACGCGGCACTGGGTTCGCGGCTCCTTACCAGCGAGGACGAGGTCGAAGCCGGACGCATCGCGCTGCTGCTGGACCGGCTGAACAAGGAAAGACGCGCCATCGAGGCGCAAATGCTTGAGGAGGCGCTGGCCGAAGCCGACACTCTCATATATGCGCGGCCTGATATGCCGCTCCTCATCGTGGGCTCGCCTGATTGGCATAAAGGTATCGTCGGGCTGGTTGCGAGCCGGTTGACGGAACGGTTTCATCGCCCCTCCTGCGTCATTGCGTGGGACGAGGAGAAAGGCTGGGGGACAGGCTCGCTGCGTTCCGTTGCCGGTGCCGACATTGGAGCTGCTGTGCGCGCCGCTGTTACGGAGGGGCACCTTGTCAAAGGCGGCGGACATGCGATGGCCGCGGGGCTTACGGTGGCGCGCGACAAGGTTGAGGCGATGGGGGAGTTTTTAGATGTGCGGCTGGCTGAAACGGTAGGTGAGGCGCGCGAGCGAGTGGGCCTCGATATTGATGGTGCCCTGACGCCAGCGGGCGTCACGAACGCGTTCTTCGATCTCATGGAGCGCGTGGGGCCCTTCGGGCAGGGCAACCCGTCACCTCGCTTTGCCTTTCCAGCAACGCGCATCAAATTCGCCAAGGTTGTCGGCGAGGCGCATGTGCGCTGCGCCTTGGAGTCTGCTGACGGCGGGCGCCTTGACGGCATCGCTTTTCGCGCCGCGGGCCGGCCGCTGGGCGATTTATTGTTGGGCACGAACGGTTTGCCGATCCACATAGCGGGGCACTTGAAGCGCTCCACGTGGGGCGGACGTGACAAAATTGAGCTTATCATCGAGGATGCCGCTGACCCTCGCCGCCAGCCTTGATGCCGCGGTGCCGGGCTTGCTTGCAAGGCCTCCGAAAGGCCCCTATACCCTCGCCCTGCGGTCCCTTCGTCTATCGGTTAGGACGCCAGATTTTCAATCTGGAAAGACGAGTTCGATTCTCGTAGGGATCACCATTTGTGCCCTGAGACTGACCCCAACATCTAAGTGTTGCGAAGTCTGCTCTATCCAGTTGGGGATGGGGCACGTTCTCTAATTATCGTGCTGTGGTGTCGTCGTTGGGGTTGGGGTCACGGCTAGAATCTGGAGAGGTTGTAGCCATAAATGTAGCCACTCCTCGAACCGCTTGATGGAGATGCTCAGTGGCGAGGTGGTCGTATCGAGTGGTCATCTGAAGAGTGGAATGACCTAGGATTCGACTGACGCGATAGAGATCAACACCACTCTGTACATGCCAACTCGCGAAGGTGTGACGTAGATCATGCCAGCGGAAGTCAGAGATACCAGCGCGCGAACAAGCCTTTTGGAACGACTGTCTGAGGTTTCGGTAGCGTTGGCCAGTTCGGGGGTTGGTGAATACGAAAGGGCTGGTACCGATTGGGGCAGTGGCTACAAAAATGGCTACAGCTCGGTCAGACAACGGAACTACTCTTGGCCGATTGGATTTTGTCTCCGTCAACCGGATTTCTCGCCGGTCCAAATCCAACTGGTCCCATCTTAAACCGAGTAACTCTCCCTGCCTCAGCCCAGTCTCAACAGCCATCTCGATGATCGGCTTCAGATGAGGCTCGGCAGCAGCAATCAAACGTCGATACTCTGCCCTTGAGAGAAAACGTGTCCGGGGTTGGGATTCGGGTAGGGAACGCATATCGAAACGAGCAAGGGGGTTCTGGTTCAACCATCCAGACCGTTCGGCAAAAGAAAAGAGCGAGGACAGAGTAGCAAGATAACGTCGAATAGTAGGGGGTTTTAGGCCATCACGCTTCTTCTGGGCAACGAACTCAGCGATATGGGTTTTACGGACCTCATCAATGTAGCGGTCAGCAAAATGTCCCTTCAGAGCTTCGATGTGCTGAAGGTAATTGGTAAGCGTCCGGCCAACGGCGCCTTACATAGCCCTGCGAACGCAATCATAGTGTCCACTTGGCTTTAAGCGGACACTTACCTCATGGCATCAAGATCAAGGACCCCACGTCGTCGATGGAGTGTGGCGTTCAAGAAGCGC
>JAAERO010000112.1 GCA_024230315.1 Hyphomicrobium sp. | reverse complement strand
CCGCCGAAAACAAGAAGGCCCCTTTAGCTAAAGGGGCCTTCCTGCTTCAACCGCCCCTACATCAGCTGGCCTAATGTTACTCCGCCACGGTGGCCGGTTTTTACTCCGCCGTTGACAACGAATCATTCCTGCAGTTACAATTTAGTCACAGACCCGAGGCTCTGAGCCGTGCTTGTATAGGTATGAGTGATACACAAGCAATTGGCCTGAAGGGTATGTGCGTTCCTCTGCGTGTTGACGAGATCTCTTAGGGGGAAAGTTTCGATGCTCAAGGTTCTTGTTGCGACGTTGACATGCGAACGCACCCAGATTGCCCGTGTCTTGCGAACTCTGAGGGTGCCGCTTGCTTTCAGCTTTATGGGCTTGGGACTTCTTGCCGGTGCTCCGTCGGCTCAGGCGGACTGTCAGGGGGGCGGCACCATCCCTAACGGCACCACCGAAACATTGACACAAAACCTCGCCGATGGCCAAGACTGCACCATCAAAGAGGGCGGCGCCATCGAGACCGTTGATCAAGACGCCATCGATGCCGGCGACAACACAACGACCACCAACGACGGCAATATCAGTGCCGAAACGTCGGGCAATGGTGACGTGAACGCCATTACCGCCGGGGCCAACACAACGGTCGAGAACAGTGGCACCATAAACGCTACGGTCAATGGCGATGGTTTCGCGTATGGCATCGATGGTTTGGACGTAAGTGTCAGCGGCGGGGGCACCATAAACGCCACGGTCTCGGGCGATGGCGGCGCGTTTGGCATCCAAGCCTTGGGCGAAGCGACGGTCGATAACACCTCCATCAACGCCACGGTCTCGGGCGGTGGCAGCACCGCGTATGGCATCAGCACCGGCGACAATGCCACCGTCGATAACTCCACCATCACGGTCTCAGGCAGTGACGCCGCGAGTGGCATCTTCAGCAGCGGCGATGTTACTGTCGATAACACCTCCATCAGTGCCAAGGTTTCGGGCGATGGCGGCGCGTTTGGCGCCTACACCGACGGCGGTGTTGCGATAGTTTACAACTCCACCATCAACGCCACGGCCTCAGGCACTGGCGTGGCGTATGGCATATGGAACAACGGCGACGACGCTATCGTCAAGAACACCACCATCAAGGCCACGGTCTCGAGCGATGGCGCCGCGTATGGCATCCTCAGCAGCGGCAGCGCTTCTTGGGTTAATAACAGTAAGAGCATCATCGCCACAGTCTCAGGCGATGGCAGCGCGTATGGCATATGGGGCAATGGCACCGTCATCAACTCCGGCCTAATCCAAGCAACCGTTGGCAGCGGCGATGATGCATGGGCCATTCATTTTGAGAATGG
>JAAERO010000111.1 GCA_024230315.1 Hyphomicrobium sp. | reverse complement strand
GCGGCGCGCACTTCGCCGTCGACGAAGAATCAATAGGCAAGCGTGCCCATCTCGCTCATGCGCGCAGCATAGTCTTCGACGAAGGCATCCGATACGCCGTGCGCAAAGCGCATACGGCGGTTTTCTTTATCGAGCCGTAGTAAGTGGTCGCGAAACTTATCCGTCTCCATCGGCCACAGTTTTCGAATGTTTCCTCCCGAGAACTGACGCTCACTCATGACGAGGACCTCCGTTACGGGCTGTGAACTTACTGCCTCTCGCCCCGGACAACCAGTGCGAGAAATCGCTTCTCGCACGCAGCTTAACGTCTGCCGTCTGCATGCGTGCGACGTTGCAGAGGCAATAGTGATCAATTCCCATCACAATTCTGAAGTGTCTGCCATGCTCTAGCCGCTCCGCCCGACGCTTAGGGCTTGCAGTCGTGTACGCGCACAGCATTAGCGACGACATGCCACAGGCAGAGTGGTCAACTCGCTATTCAATCCTGGAACATCTGCCATGCGCGCAGCGAAACTGGCGACATCATGACGCCCACTGCAGTCATTGATTTGCTACGAAGCACAGTTACGTGAGGCTCCATGATCGCGATACCGGATCAACATTCGACGACTGGCAAAGCGATGCAAACACTTGACAAAAAAATGATCAGAAGGGGCGTTATCATGAGCTTGGCGAAGAACATCATTGTCGCGACGGCACTCACTGGCATTTTGGCTATGGCGCATCTCGGAGCCGTCCAGGCCGGAGATGCTACACCGGTCTGGAGAACGATGAAGCCGTTGCACGCCATCAGTTTCGACGTCGGACGCAAGCATGTGCTGAGTTACTTCCTGAGGAAAGAGGGTCTATGCGAGCTAACCATGATGGTGACGGATCGGCCTGACGAAGCCTCCGACGGCGACGAGATCCCTACGTTGGCAACCGCCCGCTTTAAGGCCGCGATTGATGGCGGCAAGACTGCACGGCTCGACACCCCCGAGGGTAAGTCGTTGGAATACGCGTGTACCACGGACGCACACGCGATGAGCGTTATGCAGATGAACCAGGTCGCCGTGGCTTCGCCTCCCTGGCGAAATAGCAAGTGACCTTAACAAATGGTGATGCTTGGAGGGGGCCATGTGCCCCCTCTTTCATTGAGCCCGGCCCTCCGCCGAGAGGAATTCGCGGCAGTGAGCTGCCTACGGCGAAGTGGTCCATGTTGAGGTATGGGTTTTGAGCCCTCAGGAAGACCAAGTTGGCCTGGAAGAAGCACAAGCCTGAAGGCTAAAGCCGATAGGGCGGCGGATCCGGAGAAGCGCCGTCCTCCCTTTCGACTGGTGCGGCCAATGTCCGCTTTGGGTTCTGGCTGCGTGAAAACGCTCTAATGCGGTCTGCGATCGCCCGTGACCGACTGAATGTAGCTCGACACGGTTGATTTGAGCATATTTTCGCTAATGGGCACCTCGAACAATGGCGCTTTTGGCTTTGTGGGTGCCGGCGGCGCGGCGTCAGGCGCGCGGTTGCGATGCTGGTCTGCCGCCTTCGCGGCGGCCTTTGCGTTGCCCTCAGGCCGTCTTGCAACGCCTTGGACGCAATTGGGGCGTCAGGTAGCCGCCATTCGTTCCAGGCTCACCATACGGCGCATGTTATAGACG